>JALQTL010000436.1 GCA_023260935.1 Paracoccaceae bacterium | reverse complement strand
TGCCCTGCAAAGCGAAGTACTTTGGGTAACGGGCGCGATAAGAGCGCCATTGTGGAATGGGACCTGGCCGCCAAGAAGGAGACGAAGCTCCTGTTCGAGAACGCCGACTACGATGTGAGCGGCGTGGATTGGAGCCGCAAGCGCGCCCATCTGAAGGATCGTCAGCGTTGGTTCCGGCGAATAGAACACATAGGCCGCGTGGAAATAATTTGTGCCGGTTTCCAGAATTTGCGCGAAGGGTGCGATCGCCAGCGCGGTGACAAAACGCACATCAATCAGCCAGCCCGCCCCGGCAATGGCCAGAAAGGCGTACAGAAAGATCATCGCCCGTCCGAGGCCTGCAATTTCAAGGTCCGCCGCCAGAACGCCCACCCCCGCCAGATGAAGCGTCAGCCCCATCAGCGCGATAGCGCCCTGAACGAAGCGCGTGGTCATTCCGCCCCAGATCATCGCACGGCCCGCGATGGCCACCACCAGTGCGCCCCCTGCGGCCATGATCCAGCCGGCTTGATCGGGATACTTGTCCGTCAGTTCAATCCCGGCTCCGCCGATCAGCATGCCCGCGCCAATCAGTGCGGCCGCATTGCCGAAGATGCGGACGCTTTCGCCTGCCCGGGACAGGATCAGAAGACCAACCCCCAGAAGCACCGTGCCCGTCACTGCCACCGCCGTAGCCGAGGCCAACCAGAAGATCATGCCCCCGGTTGCGGCCAGAATGCCCGCGCAAAGCAGGCTGTTGATGGACAAGGAAACCAGAATTTCACGCGCCCGCGCCTCGATAACCCGGGCCTGTTCGGCGGTAAGCACCCCGTCTGAAACCAGTTTTTCCGTATCTGCCAGGCTATACATCGCGCCGCTCCATGAACAATGTTCATGCTTATATCATGGCAGTGAACGTCGTTCAAACATAATCGTGCAAGGTTCGTCGTGACGCAACGTCAAAGAAAAAAACCCCGGCGCGGGCCGGGGTTTCATGCAGGGCAGGCCGGTTGCGATTACTTCGGCGCCTTGGCAAAGCGCAGATAGGGCAGCTTGATGTCCAGCGCGCCGTATTTCTCCGTGGCCTGTTCGTTCGACAGGGCCAGCGCCACGATCACATCCTGACCGGGCTGCCAGTTCGCAGGCGTGGCCAGCGGCACGCCGTCGGTGGCCTGAACCGCATCCAGCGCGCGAAGGATTTCGGCAAAGTTCCGGCCCACCGACATCGGATAGGACATGGTCAGCCGAACCTTCTTGTCCGGCCCGACGATATAGACGGTGCGCACGGTGGCGGTATTGGCTGGCGTGCGGCCTTCGGCGGGCAGGTAGTAATCGGCCGGCAGCATGTCATAGGCCTTGGCGACAGACAGGCTGGTATCGTCGATGATCGGGAATTCGGCGGCACTGCCCCCGAACGCCTCGATGTCGCGCTTCCATTTCTGGTGGTCTTCGACCGAGTCGACCGAAACGCCGATCACCTTGGTATTGCGCTTCTTCCACTCCTCGGCCAGTTGCGCGACGGCACCGAATTCAGTGGTGCATACCGGGGTAAAGTCACGCGGATGGCTGAAGATGATGCCATAACTGTCGCCCAGCCATTCATGGAAGCGGATCGTCCCGGCTGTCGACTCGGCGGTGAAATCGGGGGCAATGTCATTGATGCGGACAGACATGTCTCGTCTCCTTCTTGATGTCTTTCAGATAGGGCCTTTCGAATGTTGGTTCATCCCAAAAGCGCAGCCTGCGACAAAGAAGGAAGAAGCCCCTGCCGTCCCCCGCCCGCCGAAAATGCCATTCCGCGCGCGACAGGAAGGGCCGGACCGTCATTCTGCCGGCCTTGCCGTCGAACCGAAGCATTTCCCGCCGTCTTTCCGTCGGAACAATGCTTGCGGCCCCGGCAACCTCCTGCCACCATATGATCAAATTCGCCAAGGAGGCCGCGATGCTCGACAAACGCAAGTTCTATATCAACGGTGAATGGGTCGCGCCTGCCGTCCCGCGCGATTGCCTTGTGATCAACCCTTCGACCGATGAACCCTGTGCCGCCATCAGCCTTGGGGATCAGGCCGATACGGATGCCGCCGTTGCCGCAGCCACGGCTGCCTTCCCGGCCTGGGCGGCAACGCCCCCTGCCGAACGCGCCCGTCTGGTGCGCGCAATCCTGGATCAGTATGAGGCCCGGCTTCAGGAATTTGCCGAGGCGATCAGCATGGAAATGGGCGCGCCCATCGATTTTGCACTGTCGGATCAGGCGCCATGCCTGCCCTGGCACACGCAGAATTTCCTGAAGGCCTTCGAGCGGATCGAATGGGTCCGCCCGCTGGACCCGACCCTCCCGCGCGAGACCCCTCAACCTGCCGTGGCGATGGAACCGATCGGTGTCGTGGGCCTGATCACGCCCTGGAACTGGCCAGTCAACCAGGTGGCGCTGAAGGCCATTCCGGCCATGCTGGCAGGCTGCACCTGCGTGCTCAAACCGTCCGAGGAAAGCCCGCTGAACGCGATGCTGTTTGCGGAATTCTGCCATGACGCCGGTATTCCGCCGGGTGTCTTCAACCTCGTGAACGGCGATGGCCCGGGGGTTGGCAGCCAGCTCTCGGTGCACCCGGGTGTAGAGATGATCTCTTTCACCGGCTCCACCCGCGCCGGCAAGGCAATCTCCAAGGCCGCGGCCGATACGCTCAAGCGCGTGGCGCTGGAACTGGGCGGCAAGGGGGCAAACCTCTTGTTCGCCGATGCCGATGAACAGGCGGTGGAACGCTCTGTCCGGCGCATGATGGAAAACACCGGCCAGTCCTGCAACTCGCCCTCGCGCCTGCTGGTCGAACGCAGTGTCTATGATGAAACCGTGGCCAAGGCCGTTGCTGTCGCCGAAACCATCAAGGTCGGCCCCGCGCATGAAGCCGGCCCTCATATCGGCCCGGTGGTGAACAAACGTCAGTGGGACCAGATTCAGGGCTATATCCAGAAAGGCATCGACGAAGGTGCCCGCCTTGTCACCGGTGGCCCCGGTCTGCCCGAAGGCTTCAACCGCGGGTTCTATGTGAAACCCACGATCTTTGCCGATGTCGTGCCGGGCATGACCATCGAGAAAGAGGAAATCTTCGGCCCGGTCCTGTGCATGATCCCCTTCGACACCGAGGAAGAGGCGATCGGGATCGCCAATGATACGCCCTATGGCCTGACCAATTACGTTCAAAGCGGCGATCCGGCCCGGTCCAACCGGCTGGCGCGCAAGCTGCGGTCGGGCATGGTGGAAATGAACGGCAAGCCGCGTGGCGCCGGATCGTTCTTCGGCGGGGTAAAGCAATCGGGCAGGGCCCGCGAAGGCGGCATCTGGGGGCTGGAGGAGTTCCTCGAACCCAAGGGCATCTCGGGCTATGACTTTTCGGTAAAGGACGCCGCCGAATAAGGCATCCGGCCTTTGTCCCTGCGGCTCTGGCAGCACTTCAAGGCCGCCCTCTTCCCGGGGGCGGCCTTCATCATGCCGGCTGATCTTTCCCCTTGCTTCATCTTGGCAAAAATACTCCGGGGGAGAGCGGGTTTCGCAGAAACCCGCTCAGGGGGCAGCGCCCCCCGCCAACAGATCCTCCAGCACCAGCGCCATGACCTTGGCACTGTCCATCATATCCTGCACGCCAACCCATTCATCGGGCTGATGCGCCAGATGCAACTGCCCGGGCCCATAGGCGATGCAGTTTTTCAACCGTCCGATCCGGTCGATGTGCTTCTGGTCATAGGTGCCGGGCGAAACGACATAATCGGCCACCCGTGACAGCACCCGTTCAATGGCAGCAGCCGTGGATCGCACCACCGGCGCATCGCGCTCGGTCATCACCGGTCGCACTTCGAACAGATCCCGGATCTCATAGGCAAAGCCCGGACGGCTGGCGCGCAGCCTTTCCAGTACCGCAATCATCTCTGCCTTCACCGCGGCAAGGTCTTCCTCGATCAGGAAACGCCGGTCGATGATGATCCGGCAGCGGTCGGCCACGCAGGGCGCGGGAAGGCCGGTAAAGCCGGCATCCTGTTCGGGCTCTCCGCCATGGATGGAATTGATGTTCAGGGTCGAGGATCGCGCGCCTTCGGGCACCACCGGCATGGCGGTGCGACGGCTGGCCAATAGCGGATAAAGCCGTTCCTCGATTTCGGCCAGAACGGTACCCATGTGGCGGATGGCGCTGTCGCCCAGAAAGGGCATCGACCCATGGGCGATCCGCCCTTGGGTTTCAATCTCGGCCCACCAGACGCCACGATGGCCAAGGCAGATGCGGTCCTTGTGCAGGGGTTCGGGAATGATGACATGCTGCACGCGCGCCGGGTCGAAATAGCCAAGCTCTGCCAGATGCGCGACGCCGCCATAGCCGCCCGTTTCCTCATCCGCGGTGGCCGAGATTTCGATGGTCCCGCGCCAGCCCGGGCAAGCCGCCATGAAGGCTTCGGCCGCAATGATGCTGGCGGCCATCCCGCCCTTCATGTCGCAGGCACCCCGGCCATACAGCCGGTCGCCTTCCAGCGTTCCGGCGAAGGGGTCGCGTGTCCAGCCATGGCCCACTTCCACCACATCGTGATGGCTGTTGAAATGCACGCATCCACCCGGCCCATTGTTGAACCGGGCCACCATGTTCCAGCGCGGGTAGGCATCGCTGTCGCCCGGGGTGCCTTCGGCCCGGATCATTTCCACCGTAAACCCCTGTGCCATAAAGCGCGCGGCCAGATAATCGCAGATCTCGCGATACTTCTGCCCCGGCGGGTTCAGTGTGGGAATGCGGATCAGGTCTTGGGCAAGGCCGATAAGGTCTTGGCGTCTGGTATCGACTGCGGCAAGAATGGCGGAATGTGGCATGGGGACATCGTGGCGCGCCAATTGCGCTTCGGCAATCCGGTTTCCCCGGTTCCGGGGATGTAATTGCAATTCACATTTCCTAGGTAACGAGAACAGGCATCGTCCAGTGGAGGGCAGAATGGCCAATTTTGAACAGCAGATTTCCGAAAGCCAGAAACAGGTTGCCGAGGCGCAGGCAAAGATTTCCCAGATCACCAGCCGGATGGAGGCTGCCCGCAGCCAGCTTGACGCCGGCGAGGCGGCGATCGACATCGAGAACGCCACGCTGGAAGAGGTTCACAAGCATACCGATCTGATGAACGCCAATATCGCCGAGTTGATCATGGGCCTTGACGATGTGACGGCCGGTTTTTCCCGGGATTTCGATGAGATGCGGTCGAAGACCGGAATGGAAAGCTTCATCGGCATCTTTTCCTCTGCCAAGTCTGAATCGATGCGGCAAGAACGGCTTCGCACCGCCAGCATCGATGACAAGTTGCAGGATCTGATCGCGAAATCCGATGTCATCGTGAGTCTGTTGCAAGGCCAGCTTGATATGCTGAACAACCAGAAAGGCAGTGTCGAGACGAACCTTTCGGCCACGCTGAGCGAACGCGAAGAAACCGTCGCGGCCCTTGAAGCCGTGCGCGCCGAAATTGCGGCGATGGACCCGCGGATCATCGAGCTGGAAAACAGGATCAGTGTCGAACAGGATGCCGCGGCACGGACCAAGCTGGAAACCGAACTGGCCGAGTTGAACGGGCGCTATAACGCGCTGGTGCAGGATGAGCAGGTCAAGCTTGCGAAATCCCAGACGCTGGAGCGCTATATCGAAAAGGGCAAGACCTGGATGGACAGCCTGCAAAATCAGGCGGCCACGCAGCTTGTGCTGATCAACAAGCTACAGACCGACACAAAGCAGCGCGTGGTGCTTTACGATGCGCTGACCGCCAGCCTGAAAACCGCGCAACAACAGGATGTCGCGCACCGGATCAACGAAATCGGGGTGAAGACGGATCAGGAGGCGCAGGCCGCCATGGCGGCCATCGGGGCTGCCACGAATGACAAGATGGCCGACATGCTGGAAGCGCATGAAAGCCACATGGTCTTTGCCCGCCAGATTCTGGAACAGAAAGCCAAGGCCGATGAACGCTTTGCCCGCCGCTTTGCCAAGATCGTCGAAAAGCACGACAAGAACGCCTATGGCGGCCCGGAAAGCTGATCCCGTGTCAAGGATCGGGTACAACGGGGCGTCGGGGGGGCGGCCATGTCTGACACGACGCTGACCCGGGACCATGCCGAGCTTTACGATACGCTGACCGCCCGGCGCTATTTTGCCAAGTTTGATCGCATCACTGGCCATCTGGGCCGGGTCGCGGCCGAACTGGAAGCCGAAGGCATGTTGTCGCGCGCCGAGGCGCGGGTTCTGGGCCGCTATCTGACCGGTCTGACCGGAACTTTCCGGGCTCTGAGCCACAAGTATCTGATGACGGGCCGCGCCGATGGCGCCCCGCGGCTGACCTTTGACCGCCACGAAAGCGGCTTTCCGGTGGCGCAGGAACTGATGGTGATGGCGGTTGATGCGGCGCAAGCCATAAAGCACCTGTCAGGTATCGCCAGCGTGGCAGAGTTGAAGGACAGGATGGTGCGGCAGATCGTTGGCGACCTGACGCTTCCCACCGCGCTGCAATTCGCCCTGTCGCAGCGGCTCTATTACGAGGCGCTGACGCTGGGCGGGCTGTTCTGGGCGCGCAATGATCCCGATGCCAAATGGATCGGCGATGTTGAAGAAAGGCGCCGGTTTCTGGTGCATTGGGCGGTCTATGACACGCAGGTGAACCTGCCGGTCGTCTATCTGATGGATATTGAGGATTCCGGCAAGAAACCCCTGCCCAATGACGACAGACGCTGGCCACGGGTGCAGCAACACCTGATGGCGCAATCCGTGGACGGGTTGAAGCTGGTGACCATCGCCACGGGTTTTGACAAGGATTTCGACGATCTGCACCCAAAGCGCCTGCGGCGCATCCACCTTGGTCCGATGTATTCGCACAGCTTTACCCTGCAATCGGGCCCGATTTCCGACGTGCTGGCCACCGCACGGGCGCCCGAAGGACAGGATTGGGCGCTGGTCTGGACGGTCGAGGATTTGCGAGCCGAACGGGTGGAACGGGTCAAGGACGGATGGTTCAGCACGGTAGAGCGCCAGATTTTCGCTCTGGACCCCTTTGCCGGGAAGGGGGTCGATACGGGGGCGACGCGGATGGAACGCATGGTCGTGCTGCCCGAACAGCCCTTTCAGGCACTGGCCGAACTGAACCCCCCGGGTTTTCGCGACGTGCGCAAGTTCGTGGTGGGGGCCGGGGGGCGGATCATTGCAGTACGCTAAGGGCCGGCGGGGCTTGCCCCCTTGCAGCCTTTGGCACGGTCGCTCACCCCCGGGATATTTGAAGAAGGGGAAGGCATGACAACGCGCGACACGATGGAATTGAAGGAAGAGACGATCCGCGCGCAGTATGATGCGGCATTGGGCCTGCTGGCCGGGTTTGACCATGCGCCGCGCCTTGCCCGGGCGGCCGAAGTGGCAGCGCCCGAACGCAGCCCCGGCATCGGAACAAGGCCGCGCTTCCGGTCCACCACCCCCGGGCTTGTCACCCGCCCCAGCTCGCGGCCCGGCGGCGTGCGGCTGCTGGACAGGGTTGAGGGCATGGCTGATGGGCTGATCTCGCCTCAAGAGGCGGCAGTGCTGAATGCCATGCGGCGGGGGCTGGCCATTGCGCTTGCCATGGGCGGCAGCTTCGCCGACGCGACGGCGCTGGAAGAGCTGAAGAAGGCCAATCTGGAAGGCCGCCTGCCCGATCTGCGCCGCGCGGAATTTACCGAATTGCTGGCGGCAGAGGCGCTCGTCTGTCTGTTCACCTTTGCCAATGCCACCGCCTTCCTGCTGGCGCCGCATCTGGGCGCCCTGACGGTCGAGGTGGGCACGGTTGATGAGGTTCTGACCGACAATGCCGCGCTGGCGCTTCAGGGCGCGCTATGGGAACTGGATCAGGACATTGCCACCCATGCCACCGAACCGGCACGCCTTGCCGCCACGGTGGCCGCCTTTTGCGAGGCGCTTATGGAAAGGGTCGCCCTTCGGGCCGGTTCCGCCCCGCGACTGGATGGCTTCGTCAGCGGATCGTGGAAGGTCGAGGCGGATGGGCTGACGCTATCCGGCTTCAAGCCCGCCCGCGTGGCCAAGGGCGGACAGATCGCCATGCAGTTCAAGAAACCGCATGAGGTGGTGGGCAATCACATCGCCAAATACCAGTCGATGAAACTGGCCAAGATGCTGATGGCCTATGATTTTG
>JALQTL010000423.1 GCA_023260935.1 Paracoccaceae bacterium | reverse complement strand
TCACCGGCTGCATCGCCTCATGGCCGAACTTCACTGCCCCCAGCATTTCGGCTTCGGTCAGCTCGTATGCCTCGGACTCGACCATCATCACGGCGTCCTTGGTGCCGGCGATGACCAGATCAAGCCGCTGATCGGGGTTGTTGCGCAGGTTCTGCATGTCTTCGACATCGGGGTTCAGCACATACTGACCATTCGAGAAGCCCACGCGAGCCGCGCCGATCGGGCCCATGAAGGGCACGCCGGAAATCGTCAGCGCGGCGCTGGCGGCGATCATCGCCACGATGTCGGGTTCGTTCACAAGGTCATGGCTCAGCACGGTGCACATGACGAGGACTTCGTTCTTGAAGCCTTCGACGAACAGCGGGCGGCACGGGCGGTCGATCAGCCGCGAGGTGAGCGTTTCTTTTTCGCTGGGGCGCGCTTCGCGCTTGAAAAAGCCGCCCGGGATTTTGCCGGCGGCATAGTATTTTTCCTGGTAGTGAACGGTCAGGGGGAAGAAATCCTGCCCCGGTTTTGCCTGTTTGGCAAAGGTCACGTTGGCCATCACGCTGGTTTCGCCAAGGGTGGCGATGACCGAGCCGTCGGCCTGACGGGCAACCTTGCCCGATTCCAGAGTGAGCGTTTCATTGCCCCACTGGATCGACTTTTTCGTCACGTTGAACATCTATCGTTTCCTCTTGGAAGCACTCACGGCCCCTGCCGTGTCTTCCGTTCATATGGCGGCCCCATTGCCTCCGCCCCCAATCCTTTGCATGCGCCCGGGGGCATGGGCTCACGTCACAGATGCGGGGCGCATACAGGAAAAGGCGACGTTTGGGAAGGGGAGAGGTGGGGATGGTGCCGGCCCGGTGAAGGGTCCGGTCATCGGCTCTGCCTTTGGCGCCGTCTTTGGCATCGTCAGGCCCGGGCCGGTCGGGCGCCGCCGTTGCCGGAGGGCCCCGCTTTCGGCCCCATGTCGCTTTCGCGACACAAGACATTTACGCAGGCCCTGCCCGCCCGTATTCTGAGCGCTGGAAATGTTGAAAGGGCCCCGCTGCATGTCAACCGACCAGACCAGACGCCTGTTCGTCGCCTCGGCCGCCGCTGCCTTGGCAGCCCCCGCACTTGCCCAGACAAAGCCCAACCGGGCGACCTATGTGATCCCGCCCGAACATCTGCCGCAGGAAGTGCGCCTGCGCGATGAATTCGAGCCAGGGCAGATCCTTGTCGATCCGAACAGCTTCTATCTTTACTGGACGATGGAAAAGAAAAAGGCGCTGCGCTTTGTCGTGGGGGTCGGGCGTGGCGATCTTTACGAGCCGGGCAGTTTTCGTATCGGAGCCAAAAAGGAATGGCCAAGCTGGACCCCGACGCAGGAAATGATCGCCCGCAATCCCGGCGCTTATGCGCGTTATGCCGATGGCATGCCGGGCGGTCCGACCAACCCACTGGGCGCGCGTGCGCTTTATCTGTTCGATGACCGGCGGGGCGATACCTTCCTGCGCATTCACGGCACGCCAGACCCCTGGACCATCGGCTCGGCGGTGTCGAACGGCTGTGTGCGGCTGGTGAACGACCAGATCACCCAGCTTTATGACCTTGTCCCCATCGGGGCCAAGGTCACGCTTTACGCCAAACGCTCTCAGTCTGCCTGAGCCGGCATCGGGCGGGCGGCGAACCACTGGTTCAGCCGCCATGCCCCCCATGCCAGCGGGATGGCCGCAAAACCACCCCCTACATAGGCCAAGGGTTCGTCGGCAAAGCTTTCAAAAAGCTGCGTATAGGCGTGGATGCCTGCAAAGGTCAGCGTGGCGTTGAACAGCACCCGCCGCCCACCATGGGCAGACCACGCCCCGATGGCCAACAGCGCAAGGGCCCACAGAACAGAATAGGCATTGTCGGAAATCACCAGCGTTGCCGCGCGAAAGGCCTTGTCCGCCGCCTCCCAGGCTTCATAGGTGCCGCCATCGGTTGTCCAGTAGTCGTAGCCCGGACCCCAAATGCTTTGGCCCACCACATCCCCGAACAGCGATCCGACCAGCGCCGAAAGGTTCGCCACGATAAAGCCCATGATCGCCAGCGTTCGCGCATGTCTTGCCGTCCGTTCCGGCAGTCGCGTTGCCCACCACAGCATGCCCGCCGCAAGCGCGCCCATCTGAAGGATCGTCAGCGTCGGTTCCGGCGAATAGAACAAATAGGCCGCGTGGAAATAATTTGTGCCGGTTTCCAGAATTTGCGCGAAGGGCGCGATGGCCAGCGCGGTGACAAAACGCACATCAATCAGCCAGCCCGCCCCGGCAATGGCCAGAGAGGCGTACAGAAAGATCATCGCCCCGTCGCTCCGCGGTACGACCCCGTCCTGGACCGGGCGCACGACACGGTCGATCAGGTAGCCCGCCAGATACGGCGGAATCAGGCTCACCAGCGTGATGACGGCTGCGGCGGCAGGACTGGACCGGTTCGAAGACCGGCACTGGCTCGAATTGGAAAAACAACTCGGCACCGACCCACCAGTCGTTGCCAAACAAATCACAACCCCCGAGGCCACCCAAGAACAGCGATTCGACGGTGGCCTCGTTACTTCTGGCAGTGCCAAACCCAACCCGCGCCGGGTGGTACGCAGCAAATGGATGAATTGAGGATGACGTGAACACGACCTACACACCAGAACACCTGCAGGCCCTGCGTGAAGCCCTGGCCAGCGGCGAGCACCGCGTGACCTACGAAGGCAAAAGCATCGAGTACCGCAGCGTGTCCGATTTGA
>JALQTL010000403.1 GCA_023260935.1 Paracoccaceae bacterium | reverse complement strand
GTGCCAGTAACATCGCCAGTTAGCTGAATATTACGAGCCGTAGCCAATGACGAAGCGGCACTGCGCCAAATGATCGGCGCCGGCACGCTGACGCGGGCCAGCATGGTCTGGTCGCCCGGTCAGGACGGCTGGAAGATGGCCGCCGAAACGGCCCTGCAAAAACTGTTTGACGCCGTTCCACCGCCACCGCCGCCGGGCGGCTGATCCCGGTGCCGGGTGGCCCCTTTCCGGGCTGCCCGCGCCTTTGACGCGACGGCGAAACCCGACAAGGCAGACCGGAAAGCCCCATGCCCCCTGACGAACACCGCTGGCCCTGCGAGAGTTGCGGCGCCGACCTGCGCTTTTCGCCCGGCGATGCCGCGCTGAAGTGCGATCACTGCGGCCATGTCCAGCCCTTGCCAGAGGCGCCCGAGGCCCGCATCTCTCCGTTGCGCGAACTTGATCTGTCGGCGGCTCTGGCGCGCGGGCTTGCCCCGGCCGATACGCATGAGGTGCGCATCTCTCCTTGTCCTTCCTGCGGGGCGCAGGTGGAATTTCAGGGCGCCACACATGCCACCGAATGCCCCTTTTGTGCCACGCCCGTGGCCATTGGCACGGGCACGCAACGCCTGATCAAGCCGCAGGCGCTGATTCCTTTTGCGATCGACGAACGCGCGGGGCGCGAGGCAATGGTGGCTTGGCTGGGCAACCTGTGGTTCGCCCCCGGCGGCCTTGTGGAATATGCCCGCAAAGGGCGGGCGCTTTCGGGGCTTTATGTGCCCTTTTGGACCTTCGACGCCGCGACCCGCAGCCGGTATACCGGTGAAAGGGGCGAATATTATTACGAAACCCGCACTGTGGTTGTGAACGTGAACGGCCGCAACGAACAACGGCAGGAACAGGTGCGCAAGACGCGCTGGTATTCCGCTGCGGGCTGGGTCAGCCGCCGGTTTGACGATATTCTGGTGCTGGCCAGCGAGTCCCTGCCCCGCCGATATACCGATGGCCTCGCCCCTTGGGATCTGGGCGCGCTGAAACCCTTTGATGCCGATTACCTGGCCGGCTTCACGGCCGAAGGCTATACCGTAGGGCTTGCCGATGGCCATCAGATTGCCCGGCAAATCATGGCGGCACAGATCGAACTGGATGTCCGCCGCGATATTGGCGGCGATGAACAGCGGGTGAACCGGATCGATACCGATCATTCGGCCGAAACATTCAAGCACATCCTCTTGCCGATCTGGATGGCGGCCTACAAATACAACGGTAGGACATTCCGCTTCATCGTGAACGGGCAGACCGGCAAGGTGCAGGGGGAACGTCCCTATTCCGCGTGGAAGATCGCCTTTGCGGTCATCCTTGCAGCCCTTGTGATCGGCGGCCTTGCCTATCTGTCGCAACAACAATGACCGGCCACGAAAGGCCGATATCCCGCAGGGAGGGATCAAGATGCACCTGACCCGACGCAGCCTGATCTGCGGGCTTTCCGCCCTTGGCCTTTCGGGCTGCGTGGGCGCGCCGGCCGGGGGGCCCATGGTCAGTCGCGGGGCCGGCCCGGGCATGACGCCGGTTCCCGATGCGGGCTATGACGCATGGGTGGCGGGGTTCCGCGGGCGGGCACTGGGGCAGGGCATCGCGCCGGGCACCTTCGACAGCGCCTTTCGCAGCGCGGGCTTTCTGCCCGGCGTGATCGAACGCGATCGCAACCAGACCGAATTCAGCCGCACGCTGGAAGATTACCTTGCCATTGCCGCCAGCCCGGAACGCATCGCCAAGGGCCGCGCCGCGCTTGCCCGCCACGGCGCCAGCTTGCGCGCGATCGAAGCACGCTACGGTGTCGAGGCCGAGGTGGTTACCGCCGTCTGGGGCCTGGAAAGCCAGTATGGCGAAAGGCGCGGGGATATTCCGGTGATCTCGGCGCTTTCTACGCTTGCCTATGAAGGGCGGCGCGGCGCTTTCTTCGAACAGCAGTTGCTGGCCGCCCTGCGCATCCTTCAACGCGGCGATACCAGCCCCGCCAACATGACCGGCAGCTGGGCCGGGGCCATGGGGCACACCCAGTTCATCCCCACCAGCTATCTTGAATTCGCTGTGGATTTCACCGGCGACGGGCGCCGCGACATCTGGTCGGAAGACCCGACCGATGCTCTTGCCTCGACCGCGGCCTATCTGGCGCGCTCGGGCTGGCGCAAGGGGCAACCCTGGGGCATCGAGGTGCGTCTGCCGGCCGGGTTCAACACGGGTCTTGCCGGCCGCGGCAAGGGACGCGCGCCCGAGGAATGGGCCGGGCTGGGTGTGACCACTGCTACAGGCGGGCGCCTGCCCGGCCACGGCGCCGGGTCCATCCTTCTGCCACAGGGCACAAACGGCCCCGCGTTCCTGATCTTTGGCAATTTCAACGCCATCGCCCGCTACAACAACGCCGTGAACTATGTCATCGGCGTGGGCCATCTGTCAGACCGCTTGCGCGGCGGCGGGCCGATCCGGGGCAGCTTTCCACCCGATGCGGCCGGCATGTCGCTGGCCGACCGCCAGGAATTGCAGCGCCGGCTGACCGCTGCGGGCTTTGACACCGAAGGCGCCGATGGCGTCATCGGCGGCAAGACCCGCGCCGCGATCGAGGCCTACCAGCGCGCCCGCAGCCTGCCAGTGACGGGCGAACCCACGATGCCCCTTCTGGAAGCACTGCGCCGCGGCTAGACGTTGACACCGCCCCGCGCCCGCGCGATAGCCCCAAGCACCCGACCGGAGGCCCCGATGACCCGCCAGATCGACCTTTCCCGCGTGCTGCCCCATGCCCGCATCGCCGAACTGCCAAACCCCTATTTCGGCAAGGTGCGCGATTGCTATGACCTGCCGGACGGCAACCGCATCCTGATATCCTCGGACCGGATCAGCGCGTTTGACCGGATTCTGGCCGCCATTCCCTTCAAGGGGCAGGTGCTGACCCAGACCGCACGGTTCTGGTTCGACCATACCGCCGACATCGTGCCGAACCATGTCGTTTCCTACCCCGACCCGAATGTGGTGATCGGCCGGCATGTCACCATCCTGCCGGTCGAGATCGTGGTGCGCGGCTATCTGGCCGGCACCACCTCGACCTCGGTGCTGACGCAATACAAGAAGGGTGCGCGGGTGATGTATGGCCATACCCTGCCCGATGGCCTGCGTGACAATCAGGCCCTGCCCCACCCGATCATCACCCCCACGTCCAAGGCCTTTGACGGCGGGCATGACGAACCGCTGACCCCGGCCGAAATCGTGGCGCAGGGCCTGCTGACCCCGGCGCAATGGGACGAGGTTTCTGCCCATGCCCTTGCGCTTTTTGCGCGCGGGCAGAAAATGGCCGCCGACCGCGGGCTGATCCTTGTGGATACGAAATACGAATTCGGGCTGGATGCCGGGGGCCGGCTGCTGATTGCGGACGAGATCCACACCCCGGATTCCAGCCGCTACTGGCTGGCCGATGGCTATGAGGCCGCCTTCCGCGATGGCGGCCGCCCGCCCAGCTTTGACAAGGATGTAATCCGGTCGTGGGTGGTGGCGCGCTGTGACCCCTACAAGGATGACATCCCGGCCATTCCGGACGAGATGATTGCCCAGACCGCGAATGTCTATATCGACGCCTTCGAGGCCATCACCGGCCAGACCTTCGTGCCCGATGTTTCCGGCGCCACCCCGCTTGAGCGGATCCGCCACAATCTTTCGCCGTGGTTTTCCGCCTGATTGTTTGCGCTAACAGCGCTTTCGTCTATTCTGCCGGACATCTGCTTGAAGGGGGATGGAAATGATTCTGAGCTGTGGCGAAGCATTGATCGACATGCTGCCCCGCACCTCGACGACGGGCGAGGCCTGCTTTGCCCCCTACGCCGGCGGGGCCGTGTTCAACACCGCGATTGCGCTGGGGCGGCTTGGGGCGCCATCGGCTTTCTTTTCCGGCGTATCGACCGACATGCTGGGGGAAATCCTGGCCGATACGCTGACGGCCTCGCAAGTGGATATCCGCTTTCTGGCGCGGTCAGACCGGCCCACGACGGTGGCATTCGTCAAGCTGGTGAATGGGCAGGCCACCTATGCCTTCTATGATGAAAATACCGCCGGCCGGATGCTTTCGCCCGACCAACTGCCGGACCTGCCTGCCGAGGTGACCGCGCTTTTCTTTGGCGGGATCAGCCTGGTCAACGACCCCGCCGCCAGCACGTATGAGGCCTTGCAGGCCCGCGAGGCAGGGAACCGGGTGACGATGATCGACCCCAACATCCGCCCCGGCTTCATCGCGGGGAAGGAAGCGCCCTATCGCGCGCGGATCGAACGCATGATCGGCCGGGCCGATATCGTGAAACTGTCGGATGAAGATCTGCACTGGCTGGCAGGCGCGGGCGACCCGGTGGCGCTGGCGCGCGGGATCATCGCGCAGGGACCGAAGCTGGTGTTCATCACCGAAGGCGCCGAAGGGGCGCGGGCGGTGACGGCCACGCAGAACCGCTTTGTTGCTGCAACGCGGGTGACCGTGGCCGATACCGTAGGCGCCGGTGATACCTTCAACGCAGGGGCCCTTGCCGCACTGCAAACAGCGGGCGTTCTGACCAAGACGGCCCTGACCGCTTTGCCGGATGCCGTGCTGGACACTGCCCTGTCGCTTGGCACCCGTACCGCTGCCGTGACCGTCAGCCGCCCCGGCGCGAACCCGCCCTGGAGCCACGAATTGTGAGGGCGGTGCTGCAACGCGTCAGCCGCGCCTCTGTCACCGTCGATGGTGTCGTGACAGGGGAGATCGGGCATGGCCTGCTGATCCTGATCTGCGCCATGCAGGGCGACGACACGGCCAAGGCCGACCAGCTTGCCGCCAAGATCGCCCGGATGCGCATCTTCAAGGACGATGCGGGCAAGATGAACCTGTCGCTGCGTGACGTCGGCGGGGCTGCGCTGATCGTCAGCCAGTTCACCCTTGCCGCCGATTTGCGCGGCAACCGCCCGGGCTTTTCCACCGCCGCCCCCCCGCAAGAGGGAAAGCGGCTGTACGAATATTTCATCACACGGATGGAAGCCGAGGGCGTGCCGGTAGCGAATGGTGTCTTTGGCGCAGACATGGACGTGGCCCTGCACAATGACGGGCCGGTGACGATCTGGATGGATATCTGAGCGCCTTGCGTGACGCCGGCGTTTACAGGGCACGGCTGGGTTCGCGTATGGGATAGAGTTCGTGGGGGCTTTGCCCCCCGGCCTTCGGCCTTCCCCCCAGAGTATTTTTGCCAAGATGAAGGTCTGGCCCCGATTCAGCACACGATCAGTTCAAGAGGGTCGTAAAACACCCCTTCCCCCCAGGCAACGGCGGGCAGGCTGTCCGGCTTGAACCGGATGCCCGCCATTTCGGCGCGCGAAAAGAACTGGCGACGGGTCACGATGCCTTCGGGGTCGCGCCATTCCGGGGTAATCTGGCCGGCGATGATGTCGCACCGAAAATAGAGATCGACCTGATGAAAGCCGCGGGGCGGATCGTGAAATTCGTTCACCAGGCACAAGGGGCCGACTGCGACGTGAAGGCCGGTTTCCTCATGCACCTCGCGGATCAGGTTGTCGGGCAGGCTGGTGCCTATATCGACTCCTCCCCCCGGCGCGCACCATAGATCGGACTGGGTGCCGGCATAGGCATTGACCATCAGCAGCCGGTCATCGGCCATGATGATCGCACGGGTGGCAAGGCGGGGGGATCTTGTCGTCATGGGCGCAAGAATGTGACAGGGCGGTGGGCTTGTCCATGGCCCGCACCAGGGGTTCCGGGGGGGGAGGGCCGTGTGATCCGCCAGATTCCGGCCGCGGCGCTGGCGGCTGGGGCAGGCCACGGCAGCGGCCCATGCCGATTGTGCTGCCCCAAGCGGGGATCTGGCTGGCCTTGCGGGCCAAGGGGTCAGCGGCGGCGGACCGGCATGGCCGTAGATCTGGCGCCGCGCGCGACCCATGCCTTGCTGATGCTGAACCCGGGGTTAAGGGAACAGACCGCCCATTTCCTGAAAACCGGGGCTTTTCCCTCTGCACCGGGCCAGGCCGAAGCGCTGAAAGGGCTGATCGGACAGGACTAGCTTGACTTCGCCCGCGCCAAGGGGTGTATCGGGCCGGATGATTTCTGCGCCCCCAAGGCTCCTTAGAAGGGAACCCATGATGCACGCCTATCGCAGCCACACCTGCGCCGCCCTGAACAAAGCCCATGTCGGCGAGAATATCCGCCTTTCGGGCTGGGTCCACCGGGTGCGCGATCACGGCGGCGTTCTGTTCATCGACCTGCGCGACCATTACGGGATCACACAAGTGCTGGCCGACAGCGACAGCCCGGCCTTTGCCGCGATGGAAAAGGTGCGCGCGGAATGGGTGATCCGCATTGATGGCCGGGTAAAGGCGCGTGACGCAAGCCTTGTGAACGCCAAGATCCCGACCGGCGAGATCGAGGTTTATGTGACCGATCTGGAGGTGCTTGGCCCGTCTGAGGAACTTCCGCTGCCAGTTTTCGGCGATCAGGAATACCCCGAGGAAACCCGCCTGACCTATCGCTTCCTTGATCTGCGGCGCGACAGCATGCACCAGAACATGATGCTGCGGTCGAACGTGGTGCGCTGGCTGCGCGAAGCGATGTGGCGCCAAGGTTTCAACGAATTCCAGACGCCGATCATCACTGCCTCCAGCCCCGAAGGCGCGCGTGATTTTCTGGTGCCCAGCCGGCTGCATCCGGGCAAGTTCTATGCCCTGCCGCAGGCCCCCCAGCAGTTCAAGCAGTTGATCCAGGTGGCAGGGTTTGACCGCTATTTCCAGATTGCGCCCTGTTTCCGCGACGAAGACCCACGGGCCGACCGGTCGCCCACCGATTTCTACCAGCTTGACGTTGAGATGAGCTTCGTCACTCAGGATGATGTCTTTGCCGCGGTGCAACCCGTGCTTCAGGGGCTCTTCGAACATTTCGGCAATGGTCGCAAGGTCTATGCCGACTGGCCCCACATCGCCTATCGCGATGCGCTGAAATGGTATGGCTCGGACAAGCCCGATCTGCGCAACCCGATCAAGATGCAGGACGTGAGCGAGCATTTCCGCGGTTCCGGCTTTGCGATCTTTGCCAAGCTGCTGGAACAGGAGGGCAACGAGGTGCGCGCCATCCCCGCCCCCACCGGCGGCAGCCGCAAGTTCTGTGACCGCATGAACGCCTTTGCCCAAAGCCAGGGCCTGCCCGGCATGGGCTATATCTTCTGGCGCAAGGCCGAAGACGGGTCTGGCATGGAAGCCGCGGGCCCCTTGGCCAAGAACATCGGCCCCGAACGGACCGAGGCGATCCGCGTGCAACTTGGACTGAACGAGGGCGACGCCGCCTTCTTCCTTGGGGGCAAGCCCGAAGCGTTCGAGGCCGTCGCAGGCCGGGCGCGCAATGTGATTGGCGAAGAATTGGGCCTGACCGAGAAGGATTGCTTCAAGTTCGCCTGGATCGTCGATTTCCCGATGTACGAAAAGACGGATGACGGAAAGATCGACTTCAGCCACAACCCCTTCTCGATGCCGCAGGGGGGGCTTGAGGCGCTGATGGGCGATCCGCTGCAAGTCTATGCCTATCAGTACGACCTTGCGTGCAATGGCTATGAGGTCATCTCGGGCGGAATTCGCAACCACAAGCCGGAAATCATGTACAAGGCCTTTGAACTGGCCGGCTATCCGAATTCCGAGGTGGACAAGCGCTTTGGCGGCATGGTCAAGGCGTTCAAGTATGGCGCACCGCCTCATGGCGGCTGTGCGGCGGGCATCGATCGTCTGGTGATGCTGCTGGCCGATACGTCGAATATTCGCGAAGTCATCATGTTCCCGATGAACCAGCGCGCCGAAGACCTGCTGATGAACGCGCCTTCGGAACCGACGAACGAACAGCTTCGCGAATTGCGCCTGCGCGTCCTGCCGAAAGAGGCCTGATGTATCACGAAACCGTCCCCGTGTTTCGCCACTATCTGGGCCAGATGTCCGCAATGGTGGAAAAGGCGGGGCGCGGTGGGGCCCTGGACACCCGCATCGGCAACAGTTTTTCTGCCGGCCAGCATTTCGCCACGGCCGCGGGCTTTTCCTTGAGGGTCGCGTGCCCCCTTGCCGGGCGCGAGGTGCCAGACCTGCCAGCAGCCCTGCCCCCTCGGCTTGCCGTGGCGCGGGCCACGCTCGGGGCGATGAAACCGGCGGAATTCGAAGGGGCATCGGCACGGGTCATCCGCCACCGCGCGGGCACGGCCGATCTGGAACAGAGCGGGCAGGACTTCGCACGGCTTTTCGGCCTGCCCAACTTCTTCTTTCACCTGACCATGGGCTATGCCGCGCTGCGGATGGCCGGCGTGCCCTTGGGCAAGAGCGACTTCGACGGTTTTCACGCCTATCCCGAAGGCTTCAGCTTCGATAAATCATAGGCGCAAAGGGGCGCGCTGCGGCACGAAGGCCAATACCCCCCACAAGGAGCCGCCATGACACCACCGAAACCTTCCGACACAGCCCTTCCCGGCTGGATGCCCCCCGCGCGGCCCGGCGCGCTTGAGCTTTCCGGGCGGCATGTGCGGCTGGAACCCTTGCGGGCGAAGACACATGCGGCAGAGCTTTTCGAAGCACTCCGGGGCGATCCGTCGCTGTGGGATTACATGCCCTATGGGCCTTTTGACACGGCGACCCAGTATCATGACTGGGTTCTGGCGCGCGAAGCCAGCACCGACCCCTTGTTTCTGGCGCTGCGAAACCTTGCCACGGGCAAGGCCGAAGGGGTGGCCAGTTACCTGCGGATCACGCCAGAGGCCGGATCGATCGAGGTGGGACACATCTGCCTCTCCCCCGCGCTTCAACGCAGTGTAGCGGCGACCGAGGCCATGGCCCTGATGATGGATTGGGCCTTTTCCGCCGGATACCGGCGGTATGAATGGAAATGCAACGCCCTGAACCTTCGGTCGCGCCGGGCGGCTGCACGGCTGGGCTTCAGCTATGAGGGCGTGTTCCGCAACCACATGGTGATCAAGGGACGAAACCGCGATTCCGCCTGGTTCTCGGTGATCGATTCCGAATGGCCTGCCCTGAAGGCGGCCTTCGCCGAGTGGCTTGACCCGGCAAATTTCGATGCCGCCGGGGTGCAGCGCACGCCCCTTTCGGGGCTGACCGCCCGGCTTCGCGCCGCGCAAGACCCGGGCTTGCCGGCCGAATAATCAGATCACGCCTTTGGACTGCAATCGCTGCTCTACAAGGCGTTTCAGCCGGGTCCAGCCTTCGCCGCCGCGGCCTGCCGCTTCTGCCGCCTCTGCCAGCCCCGTATCGCCAGAGGAACGGGCAAGCCCGCGCAGAAAATCTGCCACATAGCGGCCAGCAGGCGGGGCTCCGGCCTGCAACAGATGGTTGGCGCGCACAAGATCATCCTGAAGGGCAAGGGGATCGCCCGGCACCGCCGTGGCCCAATCTTCGGCCAAAAGCGCTGGCACCCCCGGCAACAGGAACAGGATCTGGCGCAGGAAACCCGCCGTATCCTGTAACGGTTTGAGCACGAACCCGGCTGCACCGGCGGCAAGGGCCGCCCGTTCGGCATTGGGATCACCGCTGATGGCCAGCACGGGCGGCGCGCCCGACCGCAGTGCAAGCGCCTGAATCAGGTCTTCGCCCCTCCCATCGGGCAAGCCCAGATCCACCAGCAGGACATCAGGGCGATAGGTTTTCAGATGCGCTTCTGCCTGCCCCAACGATTCGGCCCGTTTCAGCCGCCCCCCGGCCCGAAGGCAGATCAGCCGGATCGCATCCGCCGCGAATCGGCTGTCTTCGACCAGAAGCACCGTCACGCCGGCCAGCGGCAGATCTTGCCCTTCCGGCCCGGCCCGCCCGCGCGACATCAGGCGGCGCAGCGGCAGGGAAAAGCCGGTGGTCCGCGGTGCTGACGGGGCGGCGGCAATATCCGGGGGCAGCGTCAATCCGGGCATGGCAACCTCCTTTCTTCCGATAGGCCATTCATTCGCCCCAGGCCTTAAGACTTGATGAACGCGCCCCCTGCCGCCACGAATTCACCGCCTGCGGCAGTGCGGCCCCTTGTTTCCTTCCGCCCCCATCCCCATAACCCGCCAAAGCCAACCGGAGGAGTAGAAGATGATCGGTCGCCTGAATCATGTCGCCATCGCCGTCCCCGATCTGAACGCCGCCGCCGACCAGTATCGCAACACGCTGGGGGCCCTTGTCGGCGCCCCGCAGGACGAACCCGATCACGGGGTGACGGTGGTGTTCATCGAATTGCCGAATACCAAGATCGAACTTCTGTATCCGTTGGGCGAAAACTCTCCCATCGCGGGGTTTCTGGAAAAGAACCCTGCCGGGGGCATCCACCACATCTGCTATGAGGTGGACGATATCCTTGCCGCCCGCGACCGCCTGAAAGCCTCGGGCGCCCGCGTCCTTGGGACGGGAGAGCCGAAGATCGGCGCGCATGGCAAGCCCGTGCTGTTCCTGCATCCCAAGGATTTCAACGGCTGCCTTGTAGAGCTGGAGCAGGTATGACCATCACCGCCGCCCTCGTACTTTATGCCGTGACCTGGTTCATGACCTTCTTCATCGTGCTTCCCCTGAAGCTGAAGACCCAAGGCGACATGAACGACGTGGTTCCGGGAACGCCCCGAAGCGCCCCGCATGCGGAAAACGTTGGCCGAAAGGCATGGATCACCACCGGCGTGGCCACGGTGATCTGGGCCGTTCTGGCGGCCATCATCATATCGGGCATGATTTCGGTGCGCGATTTCGACTGGCGCCACGTCATGCCGCCGCCCTCGGGGCTTTAAGGCAGGGCCGGTGCAGATTCGCCCGCTTGATCCCGTGGCCGACCGGGGCGTGGTGTGGCGTCTTCTGGAAAGGGCGGCAGATTACTACCGTCTCTGGAAAGGGCGGGCAGCCTGTGCCGCGGATGTCGATGAGATTTTTGAAAACATCCCTCCGGGATGCGACCCGGCGCTGTCACATCGGCTTGGTTTTTTTGAGGGCGCCGAACTGGTTGGTGTCGCAGAGCTGTCCTTTGGCTTTCCCGCAGAGAGCGACGCCTATCTGGGGCTGATGATCCTTGCCCCGCACGCCCGGTCCCGGGGATTGGGCCCCCTGTTTCTGGCCGAGGTAGAGGCGATTGCCCGCCAACACGGCGCCCCGGCGCTGTATCTGGCAGTGCTGGAACAAAACCCGCGGGGGCGGGCGTTCTGGGCCAGATCAGGCTTCACCCCCACCGGAGTGCAGCGAGAAATGGTTGAAAACGGTATCCATCATCGCCTTTTCCGGCTGAAAAAGCCGCTTTGAACGCTGGCAAGCGCGACACCGCCCAGCACCAGCGCCGCCGCGAGCGCAAAGCGCAGCCCCACGCCTTCACCAATCAGCAGTGCGCCGCCCCCGGCCGCGATGAGCGGGACCGTCAACTGTGCCACCCCCGCCCGTGATGCCCCAAGCCCCGGCACCAGCGCATACCACAAGGCATAGCCAAGGCCCGAGGTGACTGCCCCGGAAAGCACGGCAAGGGCAACCCCCAGGGGCGCCATTGGCACAGCCCCGGCATCCACCGACAAGACCGGCAGCAGCGCCAAAGCAACCGGCACCGCCAGCACGAAGTTCCACGCGGTGGCCCCCAGCGCATCGGCGGCCCCGCGCCCGGCCAGCGAATAGATCCCCCATCCTACCCCGGCAAAGGCCATGAAGGCGCCCGCCGACAAAGAGGGCACCGCCGCACCGCCCCCCGGGGCCATCAGCACGACAAGACCTGCAAAGGCAAGGCCCGCGCCCAGCCAACGGCGCCCCGGCACGGCTTCGCGCGAAAGGATAGCGCCGGCGAACATCGTCACCTGCACAGCGCCGAACAGGATCAGCGCCCCCACCCCGGCCCCCAGCGACAGATAGGCCAGCGAAAAGCCGAAAAGATAGATCAACAGCCCCGCCACTCCGGCCCCGCGCCCGCGCCATCCCGGCCAAAGCGCACCGCCCCGAACCGCCCGCAGTGCCAGCAGCAAAGCCAGCATCCCCGCGCCCGACAGAAGCCGGATGATGGCAAAGGTGATCGGGTCCAGTAGACCGGGGCCTACCGCCATCCGGTTAAGCACCGAGTTCGCGGCAAAGGCACACATGGCAAGGGCAGTCAGCAGAAACAGACGCATGGCCGCCATCCTTGCCCCACCACGGCCGGCTTGCCAACCGACAAAACCGCGTCAGCCCAGCCAGACCGCCGGCATCAGCCCGCGCAGGGCATTACCCACCCACAGCCGCACCTGCGGCAATTCCCCGGGGCGCAACACGTCTTCCGGGCACGCCAGTTCTGCCCGCAAGACCCCCGGCAGCAGCCCGCAGGCCAAGGGCGGCGTGCGCATGCCCTGCCCCCTGTCAAAGAACAGCGTGGTGATGGTGCCATCGCAGACCTCGCCCCGTTCATTCAGAAAGATCACCTCGTCCAACCCTTCGGGAAGGTTGGCGCGGGCCTTGTCATAGACCTCGCGCCGGGTCGATTTGACTTTCAGCCAGGGGTCATCCGACCGCAGCCTTTCTGCCGCCAGCCCCAGCCGCCATACAGGCTTCGCCACCGGCAGCGGGCCGGTTTCCAGCTCCATCTGGCCAGCGGCCGCAAGGGTCAGGCGCAGCCGGGCCGGGTGATCGGGAAAGGCCGTCCCCGCCAGCGCTGCATGAACCGCAGCTGCGGGCGCAGACCAGCCAAGGGCGGCGGCCCCCGCCCCCAGCCGCGCCAGATGCAAGGGCAGCCGGGGGATCGCCCGGCCGTCCCACAGCATCGTTTCGATCAGCTTCAGCCCCGGCGCACCAGACGCTGAGCGTAACGCGCCTTCCACAGCGCCTCCTCCCATTCACCGGCTTCGGTCGAATCATGCACGACGCCACCGCCCACGTTCAGCAGCACCTCATCCCCAAACAGACGCAGCGTGCGGATGCCCACATTCCACGCCTGCGCCCCGTTGGGCCCGGCCCAGCCGATGGCCCCGCAATAGACGCCCCGCGGATGCGGCTCTACCTCGGCGATGATCTGCATGGCGCGGATCTTCGGCGCCCCGGTGACAGAGCCGCAGGGGAACAGCGCCTCCATCACCTCCACCAGCCCGGCACCCGCCAACAAGCGCCCCTGCACGCGCGAGCTCATCTGATGGACCGTGGCAAAGCTTTCCACCGCGTAAAGTTCGGGCACCTTCACCGATCCCACCACGCTCATCCGCGCGATGTCATTGCGCAGCAGATCGACGATCATCAGGTTTTCGGCCCGGTCCTTGGCATTGGCACGCAAGGCCGCCGCAATTGCCGCATCCTCCACGGGGTCGTCCGACCTTGGGCGGGTGCCCTTCATCGGGCGACTTTCGATGATGCCATCCTGCACCCGAAAGAACAGTTCGGGCGACCGGGAAACCACCACCGGGGCCCCCGGCAAATCGACAAAGGCACCGTAGCCTACCGCCTGCCCCGCCCGCAGTGCGCCATAAAGCCCCAGCGCGGATGCCCCGGAAAGGCGCGATGAAAGCGGGAAGGTCAAGTTGATCTGATAGCAATCGCCGGCCGCGATATAGGCCTTCACCCGATCAAACGCCGCGGCATAGGTGCTGCGGTCGATCGTGGGGGAAATCTCTGCCAGCGCGGCATCGCGCCCTTCCATCGCGGCACGCTGAAAAACCGGGGCAGGATCGGCAGGCGCATCAAAGGCGGCAAGGCAGACCAGCGGTTCGCGCCGGCCCGGCTTCAGACTGGCCTGCAAGTGGGGTTCCAGCGCATGACCGGCCTCATAGGCGATGGTTCCGGCCACCCATTGCCCGGCCGCCCGTGCTGCCTCGGCCGCGGCAAGCGCCGGGCGCACCTCGGCCGGTTCCCAAGCCTGAAACAGGGTATGCGGCGCCGTGAACAGCGCCGGCAGCCCCCCCGGTCCATGTTCCAGAACGATCACAGGCATGCCCCCCCTTTTCCTTCTCGTCCTCTAGCACGCACCCCCTGGAACGAACAGACGCAGCGCGACCCTTCCATGAAGGGTTGCGCCTTGCCGATCATCCCCTTAAACCCCCGTCAATTTGCGAAAGCGGCGAATCCACATCTCGCAGCCCTGACAGGCGCGGGATACAGCATGCGGGGACCACACGATGCCCAAGAGAACCGATATCAAATCCATCATGATCATCGGTGCGGGGCCCATCGTGATCGGGCAGGCCTGCGAATTCGACTATTCCGGCGCACAGGCCTGCAAGGCCCTGCGCGAGGAAGGGTATCGGGTCATCCTCGTGAACTCCAACCCCGCCACGATCATGACGGACCCGGGGCTGGCGGATGCCACCTATATCGAACCGATCACCCCCGAAGTGGTGGCCAAGATCATCGAAAAGGAACGCCCCGATGCCCTGCTGCCCACCATGGGCGGGCAGACCGGGCTGAACACCTCGCTGGCCTTGGCCGACATGGGGGTGTTGGAAAAGTTCAATGTGGAACTGATCGGCGCCAAGCGCGAAGCCATCGAAATGGCAGAAGATCGCAAGTTGTTCCGCGAAGCGATGGACAGGATCGGGCTGGAAAACCCCAAGGCCACGATCATTGCCGCGCCCAAACTGGCCAATGGCAAATATGACATCAACGCCGGTGTGCGCGAGGCGATCGAGGCGCTCGAGTACGTCGGCCTGCCCGCCATTATCCGCCCCGCCTTCACCCTTGGCGGCACCGGCGGCGGCGTGGCCTATAACCGTGATGATTACGAAGCCATCGTCAGGTCGGGCCTTGATGCCTCGCCAGTGGCTCAGGTTCTGATCGATGAAAGCCTGCTGGGCTGGAAGGAATACGAGAGGGAGGTTGTCCGCGACAAGGCGGACAATGCGATCATCGTCTGCTCGATCGAAAACGTCGACCCGATGGGGGTTCACACCGGCGACTCCATCACCGTCGCCCCGGCGCTGACCCTGACCGACAAGGAATATCAGATCATGCGCAACGGCAGCATCGCCGTGCTGCGCGAGATTGGCGTGGAAACCGGCGGGTCCAACGTTCAATGGGCGATCAACCCCAAAGACGGCCGCATGGTCGTGATCGAGATGAACCCGCGCGTGTCACGGTCCTCGGCGCTGGCGTCAAAGGCCACGGGGTTCCCCATCGCCAAGATCGCCGCGAAACTGGCCGTGGGCTATACACTGGACGAGTTGGACAATGACATCACCAAGGTGACGCCAGCCAGCTTCGAGCCGACCATCGATTATGTCGTGACCAAGATCCCACGCTTTGCCTTTGAAAAATTCCCCGGCAGCCAGAACAACCTGACCACCGCGATGAAATCGGTGGGCGAGGCGATGGCCATCGGCCGCACCTTCCACGAAAGCCTGCAAAAAGCCTTGGCCAGCATGGAAACCGGCCTGACCGGGTTTGACGA
>JALQTL010000356.1 GCA_023260935.1 Paracoccaceae bacterium | reverse complement strand
CCACCACAACCAGCTTGTCGGTGCCGCTGAAATGGCGGGTAATGTCGCGCGCCAGATCCTCGACCCGCGCGGCAATCGCCTTGGCGCTGATCATCTGGTCGATCACATATGGTCGTTGCGGCATGGCGCCCCCTTGATTTTCGTTCGCTTCTTACCGAATACGGGCGACCAAGTCACGGAACTGCTGATGCCCACCCATTCGGAAACCCGCTTCCTGCCCTACACGCCACAGGAAATGTATGACCTTGTGGCCGATGTCGGATCATACCCGAAATTCCTGCCGTGGAACTCTGCCGCGCGCATCCGGTCGCGCACCCCGCGCCCCGACGGGGCCGAGGTGATGGAGGCCGATCTTGTGATCAGCTTCAAGGTCTTTCGTGAACGGTTCGGCAGCCGCGTAACCCTGTGGCCCGAGGCCCGTCGGATCGAGACGGAATATCTGGATGGACCGTTCAAGTTCATGCGGTCGAACTGGACCTTCCGTGAAGCCCCCGGCGGTTGCGAGGTGGATTTCTTCGTGGATTTCGAATTCCGCAACGCGATCCTGCAAGGCATCATCGGGGTCGTCTTCAACGATGCCATGCAGCGTGTGGTGCGGGCCTTTGAACGCCGCGCGGTCGAACTTTACGGGCGGCGGGCCTGATCACCCCTTCAACAGGCGGCGCAGGATCTTGCCGCTGGCAGATTTGGGGATGGTGTCGACAAAGATGATCTGGGTCGGGCGCTTGTAGGGGGCCAGGCAGCCCGCCAGATGCGCGGCGATCGCCTCGGCCGTCAGGCCGGTGCCGGGCTTTGCCACCACATGCGCCTTGGGCCGTTCGCCGGTTTCGTCATCTGGAATAGCTGTCACTGCGGCATCGGCCACATCGCCATGGGCCAGCAACGCTGCCTCTACTTCGGCCGGGGCGACCTGAAAGCCCGAAACCTTGATCAGTTCCTTCACCCGGTCAAGAATGGTGAAATAGCCGTCCTTTCCGGCGCGGGCCAGATCGCCCGTGTGCAGCCAGCCATCGGGCGAAAGCGTGCGGGCCGTGGCCTCGGGGTTGTTGTGATAGCCCAGCATGACCTGCGGGCCACGCACCCACAACTCGCCTTCCTCGGCATCCCGGCCTGTGACCGGATCGACGATCCGCGCCTCGGTTCCCGGGGCAAGCTGGCCGACGCTGCCCACCCGGTTATGGCCGGGCGCGGTGAAATGCGTCACCGGGCTGGCTTCGGTCATGCCATAGCCTTGGGTCACTTCCGCCCCCAGCCGGGCTGCGGCCGCTTCGGCCACATCGCCGCCCAGCGGGGCCGCCCCCGACAGCATGAAGGACAGCGCCGAAAGATCATGTTCGGCCACCATCGGATGCTTGGCAAAGGCCACCACCACCGGCGGGGCCACGAACAACTTTTCCACCCGGTCCCGCGAAAGCACCGTCAGCGCCTGCGCCAGATCAAACCGCGGCAGCGTCACCAGCCCGGCCCCGGCGGAAAGATACATGTTCATCAGCACTTGCATGCCGTAGATGTGAAAGAACGGCAGGATCGCCAGCGTCACATCACCCGGCTTCACGCCGATCATCCGTTGCACCTGCATTACATTGGCCACCAGATTGCGATGGCTGAGGCGCACGCCCTTGGGCAGGCCCGTGGTGCCCGAGGAATAGGGCAGCACCACCGCCATGCCGGCCAGATCGACCGGCACCTGCGCGCCAAGGGCAGGGCCCATCAGATCTTCAAGGCAGGGGGTGTCGGGCGCGGCGGTGGCGTGGTCCAGCGTGGCGATCGTGGTCACGGCGGTGTTCCGGCAGGCGTCCTGCGCCAATGGCAGCAGCGCGTCCGGCACGATCAGCATCACCGCGCCGCTGTCTTGCAACTGATGGGTCAGCTCAGGCGCGGTATAGGTGGGGTTCACCGTGGTCAGCGTTGCCCCGGCCAGTGCCACGCCGTGAAAGACCGTGGCGAATTCCGGGGTATTGCCTGACATCAGCGCCACCACCGACCCGGGGCCGATGCCGCGCGCCTTCAGCCCGCCTGCCAGCCGGCGGATACGGTCGGCGGCAGTGTCGCCGGTCAGGCTGTGGCCTGTCACCTCGCAGCGCAGCACCGGACGGCTGCCGGAAAGGGCAAGCCCGTCCAGCACCAGTTCGGTGATCGACACTGCCGGCACCACACAATCGCCGAAGGGGCTTTGATAGATCGTCATTCTTGGTCCTCCCTGACCTGTGGCCGCTTGCCGGGCCTTTGATGGCAATCTAGGGCGCATTTTCGCCGCTGTGTGGAAAATGCGCCGGGCATGCCTTAGGCTGACGATACGTCACCCGCCCGGATGGCCCGGGAAAAGGGAATAAGGCTTGGGGGCCGGCATGTTGCGGGTGGTGCTTTTCTGGCTGGTGCTGGCCTTGCCCGCGGGGGCCGAGACGGTGTCGGTCACGCTGGGCGCGCGCAGTTACCGCGCGGACCTGCCCGCCGATCCGGCCGGGGCGCCGGTGATCATTGCGCTGCATGGCGGGGGCGGCAACCCGGCGCAGTTTGCCCGGTCATCGCGCCTGTCGGGCCCGGCTGTCGCGGCGGGCTATGCGGTGATCTATCCCGCCGGATCGGGCCGGACGCGGTTCCTGACTTGGAACGGCGGCTATTGCTGCGGGATGGCCGCGCGTGAGGGGGTGGATGATCTGGCCTTTCTGGACGCGGTGATTGACGATGCCGTGGCGCGCTTCGGGGTGAACGGGGCACGGGTCTATGTCTCCGGCATGTCGAACGGTGCGATTCTGGCCGAAGCCTATGGCGCCACGCGCCCCGGCAAGGTGCGGGCCGTGGCGGGGGTGGCCGGTACGCTGGATCTGGGCGCCCATCCGCCGGAGGGGGCGGTGCCTGTCCTGCACATTCATGGCACGGCCGATAGCCGCGTGCCCTTTCAGGGCGGGCCTTCGGGGGACGGGCTGACGGGCGCGTCCTTTACCCCGGTGG
>JALQTL010000245.1 GCA_023260935.1 Paracoccaceae bacterium | reverse complement strand
AAGTTGCGTTTGGTCAGGGGCATGGGGACAAGTTCACAGCCAGGCCACGATGCCAAGTCCGCAGATACCCTGTCCGCGACCGGGCGGGTGACGGCGGTTCGTGGGGCCGTCCTGGATGTCCGGGTTGGGGATGTGCTTCCTGCCATCCACGATGCGGTGATGATCGGTGCCGGGGAAAACAGCATCCCTGCCGAAGTTCAGGCCCACCTTGACGCACATCATGTTCGGGTGATTGCCCTTGCCCCGACCGAAGGCGTTGCCCGGGGCGCTTTGGTCCGGCTTTCCGGCGGGCCGCTCTGCGTGCCGGTCGGGCCCAATGTGCTGGGCCGCCTGCTGGATGTGAAGGGGGCGTTGGGCGATGATGGCCCGCCGTTGCCGGCCGAAGTGCCGCGCCGCCCCATCCATCGCGGCGCCCCGCCATTGGCTACACAGAAGGCCGGTGTCGAGGTGTTTTCGACCGGCATCAAGATCCTTGATCTGCTTGCCCCGCTTGCGCAGGGCGGCAAGTCGGCGATGTTTGGCGGCGCGGGTGTCGGCAAGACCGTGCTGGTCACCGAACTGATCCGCGCCATGGTGTCGGGCTATGATGGCATCTCGGTCTTTGCGGGGGTGGGCGAACGCTCGCGCGAGGGGCACGAGATGCTGCATGAAATGCGGGATTCTGGCGTGCTTGACCGCACTGTCCTTGTTTATGGCCAGATGAACGAACCCCCCGGTGCCCGCTGGCGCGTGCCGATGACGGCGCTGACCATGGCCGAATACTTTCGGGATGAAGAGGGGCGCAATGTCCTGCTCTTGATGGATAACGTCTTTCGCTTCGTGCAGGCCGGGGCAGAGGTGTCGGGCCTGCTTGGGCGCATGCCCTCGCGGGTTGGCTATCAGCCCACGCTTGAATCCGAAGTGGGCGACCTGCAGGAGCGCATCGCCTCGGTCGGTCGTGCTGCGGTGACCGCGGTTGAAGCGGTTTATGTGCCTGCCGACGATTTCACCGATCCGGCGGTGTCGGCAATCAGCGCCCACATGGACAGCACCGTCGTGCTGTCGCGCCAGCTTGCGGCCGAAGGCATCTATCCCGCCATAGATCCGATCGCCACAACTTCGGTGCTGTTGGACCCGCTGGTAGTGGGCGTGGAACATGTCCGCGTGGCCGGCCGCGTGCGCGAACTGATCGAACATTATCGCGAACTGCGCGATGTCATCGCGCTTCTGGGTGTCGAGGAACTTGGCCGCGAGGAGCGCCTGCTAGTCGGGCGGGCCCGTCGGCTTCAACGTTTCCTGACCCAGCCCTTCTTCGTCGCCAGCGCCTATACGGGCATGCCGGGACGCAGCGTTCCAGTGGCCGAGACGGTCAAGAGCTGCGCGGCGATCCTGGATGGTGCCTGCGACGACTGGGACGAAAGCTCGCTCTACATGATCGGCACGCTGGACGAGGGGCGCGAGAACGAGGCTGCGCGCAAGACTGCAAAGGGCGGCGGGGCAAGGGCGGCATGACGGCACGGACCTTTCATCTGACAGTCACCACGCCGCTTGCCGTGGTTGTCGATATCCCCGACGCCGTTTCTTTGCGTGCCGAGGATGCAACGGGCGGATTCGGCATCCTGCCCGGCCACACCGATTTCCTGACGGTGCTTGCCCCTTCGGTGCTGCGATGGCGCGCGGGTGACGGGCGTTGGCTGTTCTGCGCGCAGCGTGGCGGGGTTTTGCGTGTCTGGGGTGGCACGAAGGTTGCCATCGCCTGCCGTGAAGCCGTGCCGGGCAATGATCTTGCCACGCTAGAGGCACAGGTGCGCAAGGACGCCGAGACGCTTCTGGATGCTGCCCGCCGGACGCGCGGCGAATCGGCGCGGCTTCACATGCTGGCAATCCGGCGGCTGATGCGCCATCTTGGTCCAGATGGCGGCGAGGCCGCCGAAGTGGCACTGGAAGAGGTGTTCCGGTGATCGATGACGCGCCAGATCAGGCCCTGATCACGGCAGCCCGCCGGAGCCATGCCCGGGATGAGGCCGGCGCGCGCGACCCCGAGCCGTCACTTGGCCGCCGCTTCGGGCAGATCGGCGTTCTGGGCTGGGTGATCGTCGGCCCGACGCTGCTGGGCGTCTTCCTTGGCGGCTGGCTTGATCGTCTGCTGGGCACCGGGATCACGCTTGCCGCGGCCTTGACCGTTCTTGGGGCGGCGCTGGGGCTTTGGCTCGCCTTCCGCTGGATGCACGAACAATGACCGGCGCGATGTCCCTTGTTCTTGCCTTGGTTTTTGCGCTTGCCGGCGCCGGTATCGGCTGGCTGCATTTCCGAAGCCTTCGTCCCATTGCTGCCCTGATGGTCGGAGGGGACCGGCGGGCGCCGGTGCTTCAGCTTTTGCGGCTGGCGGGCATGGCAGCTTTCCTTGTGCTGGCAGCCCAAGGCGGGGCGCTGGTCCTGCTGGCGGCGGCAGGGGGTGTTTTCATCGGACGCCGGCAGGTTCTGCGGGCCGCAAGGCAGGAGGCAGGATGAACGACACGCCACTGTCCCTGACAACCGCCTTTCACATCGGCCCGTTGCCCGTGACCCTGCCAGTCGTCATCACCTGGGGGATCATCGTGTTTCTGGCGGCCCTCTCCTTTGGATTGACCCGCCGCCTTTCGATGCGGCCATCATGGCCGCAGGCCGTGCTGGAAATGATCGTCACCGCCATCGACGGGCAGATCCGCGCCACCATCCCGGGCGATCCGGCGCGGTTCCGGGATTTGGTCGGCACGCTTTTGCTGTTCGTCCTGATCGCGAACTGGTCATCGCTGGTGCCGGGGGTGGAGCCGCCGACCGCCCATCTGGAGACGGACGCGGCTCTGGCGCTTGTCGTCTTTGTCGCGACCATCTTCTATGGCATCCGGGCGCAGGGCCTTGGCGGATACCTTGCCAGCTTTGCCCGGCCGACCTGGGTGATGATCCCGCTGAACCTGATCGAGCAGGTGACGCGCACCTTCTCGCTGATGGTGCGGCTTTTCGGCAATGTGATGAGTGGGGTCTTCGTCATCGGCATCCTGTTGTCGTTGGCCGGGCTTCTGGCGCCGATCCCGTTGATGGCGCTGGACCTGCTTACCGGTGCCGTGCAGGCCTATATCTTTGCCACCCTCGCGCTGGTATTCATTGCCGCCGCGGTCGAGGATGGCACCCCCGACAGCAAGGAGACCCGCCCATGACCCCGGCCGACTATATCAAGATCGCCAGCGTGATCGGTGCCGTGATCGCCGTCTGCTTCGGTGCCATCGGTCCGGCGTTGGCCGAGGGTAGGGCCGTTGCCGCAGCGATGGATGCGATCGCCCGCCAACCCGAGGCGGCGGGAACCGTCTCGCGCACCCTTTTCGTTGGTCTTGCGATGATCGAGACGATGGCGATCTATTGCCTCGTGGTCGCGCTCCTGCTGCTGTTTGCAAACCCGTTCGTGCAATGATGCGATGAATTTCGACTGGACCACCTTTGCCTTCCAGATCGTCAATGTGCTGGTGCTGCTGGCGATCCTGAAGCATTTTCTGTTCCGCCCGGTGGCCGGGATCATCAAGGCCCGACAGGAAGAGACCGACGCCGCGATTGCCCGCGCCGAAGCGACCCGGGCCGAGGCGCAGGCCGCGGCCGCGCAGGCGAAGGCCGAGGCCGAGGCGAATGCCGCCGCCCGCCGCGATATTCTGCAAAAGGCGCAGGAAGAGGCTGCCGCCGAGCGTGCCCGTCTTCTGGACGAGGCGCGGGCTGAGGCGGCAAGGCTTCTTACGTCGGTGCAGGCCCAGGCGGATGATCTTGTCGTGAAGGCCGAGGCAAAGACGCTGGCGCGTGCCCTTGATCTTGCCGAAACCATCACCGCCCGCGCCTTTGCGGCGCAGCCGCGCCCGCCGACCCCTGCCGGCTATGCGGCCCGGCTGGTTGAAGCCGTGGCTGCGCTTCCCGACGACAGCCGCGCGTCGATGTTCGGCTCGGGCCCGCTGATACTGGTTCCGGCGCAACCCTTGTCTGACGCCGATCTCGCGGCGGTGCGGGCGGCATTTGCCGCTGTTCCGGAACTGGCGGGGCAGACGCCCGAAGTGGCCATAGACCCAGAGCTGATCGCGGGGTTGGACCTGCGCACGCCGTCAGGCGTGGTTCACAATTCCCTTGCGCATGATCTGGCACGCATGGCGGAGGCGCTTGATGGCGACGGACCCGGCGGTTGAGGCGCTGAAGTCCCGCGTTGCCGGTGTGACGCTTGGGGCAGAAGCTGAAGAGACAGGGATCGTCACCGAGATTGCCGATGGTCTTGCCCATGTCGCGGGTCTGCCCGGCGCGCGTCTGGGCGAGGTGCTGGTCTTTCCCGGCGGGGCACGGGCTCTGGTTCTGACGCTTGGCCCCGAAATGCTTCAGGCGGCTTTCCTTGATCCGGCAGCCGGCCTTTCCGCCGGCAGCGCGGCATCCCGAACCGGACGCCTTGTGCATGTGCCGGTGGGCGAGGGGCTGCTTGGCCGGGTCGTCGACCCGCTGGGCCGGCCGCTTGATGACCTTGGCCCCATTGCTGATCGGGAAACCTGGCCCGCCGAGCGCCCGGCGCCGCAGATCATTGAACGCGATTTCGTCACTGAACCCGTCGAGACCGGCCTGCTGGTTGTCGACTCGCTCTTTGCCATCGGCCGTGGCCAGCGCGAATTGATCATCGGCGAACGCGGCACCGGCAAGACTTCGATCGCGGTTGACGCCATCCTGAACCAGAGGTCGAGCGACATCGTTTCGGTCTATGTCGCCATCGGTCAGCGCAGCACGGCCGTGCGTCGCGTGATCGAGGCGGTGCGGGCAAACGGCGCCTTTGACCGGACGATCTTCGTCGTCGCCCCTTCGACGGCGGAACCCGGGTTGCGCTGGCTTGCGCCCTTTGCCGCGACGACCATGGCCGAATGGGTGCGCGACCGGGGCGGACATGCGCTGATCGTCTATGACGACCTGACCAAGCACGCCGCTGTTCACCGCGAACTGGCCCTGCTTTCCCGCCAGCCACCGGGACGAGAGGCCTATCCCGGCGATATCTTCTATCTTCACGCGCGACTTCTGGAACGCTCGGCCAAGCTGTCGAAGGCGAAAGGGGGCGGATCGCTGACCGCGCTGCCCATTGCCGAGATCGAGGCCGGGAACCTTGCCGCCTATATCCCGACCAACCTGATCTCCATCTCGGATGGCCAGCTTGTCACCTCGGCGGCTCTCTTTGCGGCAAACCAGCGCCCGGCCGTCGATATCGGGCTTTCGGTCAGCCGGGTCGGGGGAAAAACGCAGGCGGGCGCGCTGAAGGCGGTGGCCGGGCGGGTGCGGCTTGATTATGCGCAATATCTGGAAATGAAGATGTTTGCCCGTTTCGGGGGTTTCGGCGACAGCGCGATGGCGGCGCAGATTGCCCGCGGCGAGCGGATCGGCGCGATACTCGCACAGGCCCGCTACGCGCCGCTTCCCACCGCGGCACAGGTGGCCTTGTTTGCGGCCCTGACTGACGGGGCGCTGGACGCCGTGGCGCCCGAGGATATGGCGCGCCTGAAGGATGCGCTGGTGCCGATCATCGCGGTTGATCCGGCGCTGATGGCGTTTCGCACCGCCCCTGACAGACTGGACGAGGCGACGCGCGGCGCGCTGGTGTCTGCCGTGCGGGCGGCGGCGGCACAGGTCATGGGGCAGCGGACATGAGCCGTCTGGAGGAAATTCAGGAGCGGATCGGCAATATCCGCCAGATCGATGGCATCGTCTCGACCCTGCGTGCGATTGCGGCCGCCCATCAGGTCGAGGCACGCGCGCATCTGGATGCCATCCGCACCCATGAGGCAGCAGTGGCCGGAGCCTTGTCGGTGGCGCTGGCCGCACTGTCAGACAGGCCTCGGGGCACTGCCGATCCGGGGCCCGGTCTTGCGATCATCGTCGGGGCCACGCAGGGCTTTTGCGGCGCCTATGCCGACCGGCTGGCTGAAGCAGCGAAGACCGAGGCAGCGCGTGGCGCGCGGCTGATGGTGGTAGGCGCACGCACGGTCGGGGCGCTTGCCGGCAGCACCCCCCCGGTCTGGAGCGGCGACATGGTTGCCCACGCGCGAGAGTTGCCGGGCTTTGCCGGGCGTCTTGCCGATGCGCTTTTTGTCGAAACTCTGAGCAACCCCGGCCTTGCAGTGCGGATCGTTTTCGCCGATCCGGCCGAACGGTCGCTTCCGCTTGTCCATCGCAGCCTCTTTCCTTTCGACTTTGCCCGCTTCCCAGCGTTGAAGACTGCGCCTGCGCTAAGCACGTTGACGCCCGCCGCGCTTGTCGCCGCGCTGGTCGAGGAATACGTCTTCACCGAGATATGCGAGGCGCTGATGCTGGGATTTGCAGCCGAGAACGCCGCCCGCGTTGCGGCGATGGCCCGGGCGCAATCGAATGTGCGCGATCAGGAAGCGGAACTTCAAGGTGCCTTCCGGCGCGCCAGGCAAGACCAGATGACAACCGAGATCATCGAAGTGACCTCGGCCGGGGCCGAAAGCCCGCTGCGCGGCTGACCATGGCACCGGGGCGCCCGGGGGCGTGATGCCGGCATGTGACGGCGGGCGCTACCCGGCTCGTGTGATGGCCGCACCGATACGGGCGCGGATCTCTGGCGGCTCGCCCTCAAGCGCCCGCGCCAGTGCCCGCAGATCCCTGCGCGCGGCATGCAATTGGTCGATCAGCCCAAGGACAAGGCCAAGCGCAGCCATGTCCAGCTCCAGATCGTCAGTCAGGTCGCACAGCAGGTGCAGCCGTGCAAGGTCGATCCGGCGAAAGACAAGCGTTCGCGACCCACCGGCCACCCGATGAATCGGGACGATCACCTCGGCCTCGACAAAGGCGGACAGGCGGTCGGCCGTCAGACCCGGAATGGCGGCGAGGATCTCTTGCTCGGAAAGATGCTCGGTCAAGATGCAGCCTCCTTCAAAAGCGTTGTCCGCGGGTCATAGGCGTGTCTCTTGCGCCAGTCGCGCAGAAAATCTTTCAACGACTCGTCCATCTCGGGCGGTGCGACGATCTTCAACTCCACCAGCTGATCACCACGTTCCTGAGTGCCGGCCCGTGCCACGCCCCGTCCACGCAGGCGCAGGACGCGGCCGGAACTGGCGCCTTCGGGGATTGTCACGCTGACTGGCCCGCCAATCGTCGGGGCCGTGACCTTGCCGCCCAGCACGGCCTCGTCAATCGTGATGGGCAGGGTCACATGGATGTCGTCGCCCTCGCGGCGAAACACCCGATGGGATCGCACCAGAAGGGTGATCAGCGCATCCCCTGCTGGCCCGCCGCCGAAGCCCGCCCCGCCCTTGCCCCGCAGGCGAAGGGTCTGCCCATCCTGCGCACCCTGTGGCACGCGGACTGCGATGCTGCCCCCATCGGGCAGGGTAATTCGCATCTCGCCGCCGTTCACGGCATCAAGGAATGGGACTTCCAGCGTGTAGCGCAGGTCCGGTCCCCGGGCGGCAAAAGGGCGGCCGCCGGTGTCAGTGCCCTGTCCGCGGCCCCTTGCGCGCAGAATCTCGGCAAAGATATCGGCCGGATCGACATCGGCAGCAAAACCGCGACCCTGTTGATAGGGGTTGTCCGACGCCTCGGCGAAATCACGGTAGTACTGGCGGTGCGGCCGCTCGGCGCCGCTTGCGTCGATCTCGCCCGCATCGAAGCGGCGGCGCGTCTCCGGATCCTTCAGCAGATCATAGGCAGAGGAAATCGCCTTGAACCGCGCCTCAGCTTCGGCATCGTCGGGATGCAGGTCGGGATGGCTGGAACGGACCAGCTTTCGGTAGGCCCGCTTGATCTCCTCGGCCGATGCGGATCTGCCAACGCCAAGTGTCGTATAGGGATCAGTGGACATCCTTCAGCCTTTCCCCTTGGCCACAGGATGACTTCCTACACCTTGCGTGCAAATGCGTATCTGATCCAAATCAATGCGATGCCCGCAGACAAAGGCCAAGGATGGCGGCGCGTTACGGCCCTTGCCTGTGGCCCTTCGGGCATGGACCGGGCCATGGCGGGAAAGGCCCATGACAAGATCGGATATCCCTTCGACGGTAAAGGACAGTTCCGCAGACCCGGATGCTGGCACCGCGCGGCTTCCGGTTGTCAGACCGGGGCCTGTGGAAACTTCCGGGCCAGCCTTAAGGCGCGCGCGTCTTTGGTGGTGGGGCGGCGGGGTCGGGCTGATTGCTGCGCTGGGAGTTGCGCTGTTCTTGCAGCCCTGGGCCCAACAGGCCACGCCGGTTGCGATCGAGATCGCCGAGCTGGCCCGGGTGACACGGGTTCTTGCGGTCAACGGGCGCATGGCCGCGCGTCATTCGGTTGAAGTCCGGTCGCTTGTCGGCGGCCCTTTGACCGTTGTGCTTGTCGAAGAGGGCGATGTGGTGCCATCGGGGGCGGTGCTGGCGCGGATCGACCCGGCCACCCAGCAGGCTGTCGTGCGACAGGCCGTCGCCGGTCTTGATGCTGCTTTGGTGGCGCAGGATCAGGCGCGAGTGGCGCTGGCCCGGGCCGAGGGGCTTGCCGGCACTGTTCCGCAAACGGCAATCGATGACGCCACAACAGCCGTTCAGCGCGCGGCGCAAGAGGTTGCCCGGACAACCGCGCTGGTCGATCAGGCGCGCATTCAGCTTGAAAGGCACACGATCCGGGCGCCAATGGCCGGAACGGTCCTGACCTTGAATGCCGACGCCGGACAGAACGTGGAACCTGCCACGGTGCTTCTGACGCTTGCCGATATGAGCCATCTGGTCGTGGAGACAGATGTGGACGAGACCTATGCCACGCAGATCCGCCCGGGGATGCCCGTCGTGCTGCAACTGGCGGGCGAAAAGCGTCTGCGCGATGGCCGGGTCGATTTTGCGTCGCAACATGTTGACGCGGCAACAGGCGGGCTGGCCGTCAGGCTGGTCTTCAACGAAGAGGTGACCGCGCCGGTTGGCCTGTCTGTCACCGCCAACATCATCGTCGACAGTCGGGACGCGGCGCTGACCGTTCCCCGAACCGCGCTTGCCTTGGGGGGAGAAGGGACCGCGGTTTTCGTCGTGAAGGATGGGCGCGCCATGTTGCGCCCGGTCAGCGTGATCGATTGGCCTGCGGCGCGGCTGATCGTGACACAAGGGCTGACACCGGGCGAGGCGGTGGTCGTTGACGGGGTGGGCCTTGGTGATGGGCAGGCAGTCCGGGCAGAGGCCCGCTGATGCCCTATGCGCTGAAGATCGCCCTTCGCTACCTGACGTCCAGCAAGGCGCAGACCGCGCTGCTGGTGCTGGGGGTGGCGGTCGGCGTGTTCATCTTCATCTTCATGTCCGCGCTGATCGGCGGTCTGGCCGAGTTCATTCTGGCGCGCACCGTGGGCGATCTCAGCCATGTCACGATCGAGGCCGAGGATACCGACCCCCCGATCCTGATCACCCCCGCGGGCCACGTTCTGGCCGTGACCGAGCGCGGCCGCGCCCGCACCGCCACGCTGGCCGAGGCCGCGACCTTCATTCCGCTGATCGAAGACGTGCCCGGCGTGATTGCCGTATCGCCGCAGATCACCGGTGCCGGCTTCCTGACCCGCGGCGCGCAGATAGCGCAGGTGGGCGTGACGGGCCTTGAACCGGGGCGCGAGTCCGCCATCCTGAACCTGGACGGCTATATGATCGAAGGATCGTCCCGTCTGGGAACCGGCATGGTCGTGCTGGGGCAACGGCTGGCGGATGACCTGTCGCTCCGGCTCGGTCAGACGCTTCGTCTGGAAGCGTCGACCGGGGTGGCAAGCCTGCTGACCCTGGGCGGGATATACAAGACAGGCAACGGCCGCATGGATGGCAACAGCATTTTCGTCAGCCTTTCCACTGCGCGCACCCTTTTCATGATGCCGCAGGGCGTGACACGGATCGAGATCAAGCTGAGCGATCTGAATGCCGCTGACGCAACGGCGCTTCGGATCCGCGCCCTGACAGGTCTTGATGCCGTGCCCTGGACCGAAGGGGCCGAGCAGTTGATGGAGGCGCTAAGGGCACAGGCGCAAACCGGCTATTTCCTGAAGACCTTTGCGCTGATCACGATCGTGATCGGTGTCGCCTCGGCCCTGCTTCTGTCCACCTACCGGCGCCGTCCGGAAATCGGCATCATGCGGGCGATGGGGGCCGGGCGCGCCTTTGTCGTTTTTGTCTTCGTCGCCCAGGGTGGGCTGATTGGCCTGCTGGGCGGGGTGTCGGGCGCGGTGCTTGGATATCTGGCGCTGCTGCCCTTTCCAACGCGCGAGGCGTTCCGGCCCGGCTCGCTGCCGCTGGATATCACCCAAGGGTCATATGGGCTGGCCATCACGCTGACCGTGATCGGGGCGATCCTTGCTTCGATCCTGCCGGCAAGGTCGGCCGCCCGGGTGGACCCGGTCACGGCGATCGGGCAATGAGCGCGCTGGTCGAGGTTGCCGGTCTGGTCAAGACCTACGGCACGGGCGGCGCCGCGACGCCTGTGTTGCGCGGCCTGTCGATGACGCTGGAGCGAGGCGAGATGACGGCGCTGCTTGGGCCGTCCGGATCGGGGAAAAGCACGCTTCTGACCATTCTTGGCACGCTGATGAAGCCGACTGCGGGTAGCCACCGTATGCTGGGGCAGGATCTGGTGGCGGCCGGCGATAGCGAGTTGACCGAATTTCGCAACCGGCACATCGGGTTCGTCTTTCAGTTTCACAACCTGCTGCCCGACTTCACGGCACTGGAAAACGTGATCTTTCCCACCGCCGTGCGCGATGGCCGCGAAACCACCGCAGCCCGTGCGCGGGGCCGTGACCTGCTGGTGCGGATGGGCCTTGCGGACAGGATCGACTTTCCCTCGGCCAACCTTTCGGGGGGGCAAAAGCAGAACGTTGCCGTGGCGCGGGCGCTGATGAACAGCCCAGAACTGGTATTGGCGGATGAACCGACCGGCAACCTTGACCGGGCATCGGCGGCACAGGTGATGGCGCTGATCGCCCAGATCAACCGGGACGAGGGGACCACTTTCCTCATTTCCACCCATGACGAACGCATTGCAGGCCTGTGCCGTCGCCGCATCACGGTGGCCGACGGGATGGTGGCGGATGCGTCTGGTGGCGGCTGAGGACCAAAGGCCAGGCCCGCCCCGGGGGCAAACGCGGGCTTCGGCCGGGCTTGTGGCAACCCCCATACAGGGCCATGATCAGGGCAGGGCTTAACCAAGGCGTTTTGCCGGGGTGATTTGGATCAAGGACGGCCCAGTGCGCATGCGGTTCCCTTTACATGCCTCCTTACGAACAAGAATGAGGGTGAGATGGTCAAGAAAGATGATACATCATCAACCGATGCAGCGCGGGATCGCATCGGGCAGGATATTTCAAAAGAAATTCAGGAACTTCGCGCCGATGTGGCAGCGCTGGTTGCATCGCTGAAGGACTATGGTGCGCTTGGGGCAGGGGAGCTGAAGAACCGCGCTCAGGGCCTGTCGGACGAGGCTGTGGCAGATTCCATGCGCAACATCAAGGAATTGCGCCAGCAGGTAGAGAGCCTTCAGGACCATCTTGAGAAGGACGTGCGTGCCCACCCTTTGGCCTGGATGGCCGGCGCACTGGGTCTGGGCGTGCTGTTTGGCCTGTTCTTGTCGCGTCGCGATTGAAAGGCCACCGCCGCATCATGCCCATGATCGCCATGCAGATCGGATTGCTTGCGTGCCTGCTTTTGGCGGTGCTGGCCGGTGCGGGTCTGCTGATTGCGGCGCTGGTCGTATTGCTTTCTGCAACTCTGGGTCTTTCCGGGGCGCTTGCCCTGACCGGTCTGGGCCTGTTTCTGGTGGCGGCGGCCCTTGCCCTTTTGATGCGCAGGCAGGCGCGCGCTGCACTGGCACGCCGCAATGCCATGGCATCTACGGCCGCCTTGGCCGAAATTGCGCTTCTGCTATTGCCGCGAAGCTTTCAGCGGCGGCTCAAGACCGGCGTGGCAGCCGGGTTGGGGATCGCAGCGCTGGTTGCCTTGCTTGTGCAGCCGGAACGGAAATCTGACGACTGAGGGCAAGTTGCCATGGAACGCACGCGCGAAGCCTTTTCAGAAAAACCTGCCCCGGCCCATGCCGTCCTGCGCGAATGGCCGCTTCCCGGGACAAACCCCAAACCTGAAAGCGAGGATCCACGATCCACGGCGCTTGTCTCGGCCATTCTGAACAGCCCCGAATACCGCGAGGCCGATGCAGATACCGAGTATCTGAACAGCGACGCCACACGGGGTGTCCGGCTGCAATTGGACTTTGCCAAGACGGAATACCTTTTGCAGGCCCAGGGTATCGGCCATTCGATCGTTGTCTTCGGCAGCACAAGAGTGACCGAGCCAGCTGCCGCCGAACGCCTTGTGACCACCCTTGAGGCCGAATGCGCCCAGAACCCTGACGATGAAAATCTGGCCCGCAGGTTACGCATCGCCCGCCGTGTTCAGGCCAAGAGCCATTACTACCTGATCGCGCAAGAACTTGGCCAACTGGTCGGGCGCGCGACGTTTCCGGCAGGCGAAAGGCTTGTCATCCTGACGGGCGGCGGGCCGGGGTTGATGGAGGCCGCAAACCGCGGCGCGCATGATGCCGGGGCGCCTACCGTCGGCCTGAACATCACGCTGCCGCATGAACAATATCCGAACCCTTATCTGACGCCCGGCCTGTGTTTCCGGCTGCATTATTTCGCGATCCGCAAGCTGCATTTCCTGCTGCGGGCCCGCGCGCTGGTGGTGTTTCCGGGGGGCTATGGCACGCTGGATGAACTGTTCGAGACGCTGACGCTGGTGCAGACGCGCAAGATCGCGCCGCTGCCGGTGATCCTTGTGGGGCAGGACTACTGGCGGCGCGTCTTCGACCCTGATTTCCTTGTCGAGGAAGGCGTGATCGATCCCGAGGACCGCGATCTGTTCTGGTTCGCCGAAACCGCCGAGGAAATCTGGGCCGATATCCTGCGCTGGTATCAGCGCGCGGGGCGGCCGCTTTTGCCAGACAGCACTCAACAGGGGGATTGACGATGCGTTTGTCGTTTCACGGGGCCGCCGGGGGCGTCACGGGGTCTTGCCACAGGCTTGAGGTGAATGGAAAGACCATCCTGGTGGATTGCGGCATGTTCCAGGGCAGCCATGAGTTGCATGAGGAAAACGCGGCATCCTTCGGTTTCGACCCGGCGTCGGTTGATGTACTTTTGCTGACGCATGCCCACCTTGACCACTGCGGCCGCATTCCACTTCTGGTCAAGCGCGGCTTTTCGGGAGAGATCATATGCACCGCCGCCACGCGCGATCTGACGCGGCTGGTGCTGCTGGATTCCGCCCATCTGCATGAGGAAGAGGCGCGGCGGCGGCACCGTCACGGCGGTGCGAAGGAACCGCTTTATGACAGGCTCGATGCCCTTGACAGCCTTGAACGGTTCGGGCGCATCGCAGAATACGGCCGCCCGATCGACCTTGGCGCAGGGATCATGGCCACATGGCATGACGCCGGCCACATTCTGGGGTCGGCCAGCATCTGTCTTGACATGACAGAGACCGGACAGACGAAGCGCATCCTGTTTTCCGGCGATATCGGGCCGGCCACCCGCCCGCTGTTGAACCCGCCTTCCCCCCCTTCCGGCGTGGATATCGTGGTGATGGAAAGCACATATGGTGACCGCGACCACAGGTCGCTGGAGGCTTCGGTCGAGGAATTCCACGATGCGATCCGGCAGACCATCGCGTGCGGGGGCAATGCCGTCGTTCCCACTTTTGCACTCGAACGCGCGCAGGAATTGCTGTTCTTCCTGCGCGACGGCATGGCGTCTGGAGCGGTGCCCCGGTCCCTGCGGGTCTTTCTTGACTCGCCGATGGCGATTTCGGCCACGCAGATCTATCGCCGCCATGCCGAAGATTTCAAACCCGAGATCGCGGCGCACCTTGCGCGGGGCCATGACCCCTTTGATCCTCCGGGCCTTGAATTCGTCGAAGAGGCATCGGAGTCCATGGCGCTGAACGCGATCCGGTCGGGCGCGGTTCTTATGGCCGGGTCGGGCATGTGCACCGGGGGCCGGGTGCGCCACCATCTGCGGCACAATCTGGGGAATGCAGATTGCAGCGTGATCTTCGTGGGGTTTGCCGCCGAAGGCACGCTGGCGCGGATCATCATTGACGGGGCGCGGACGGTTAAGCTTTTCGGCGATGAAATCCCTGTGCGGGCACGGATTCACACGATCAACGGCTTTTCGGCGCATGCCGGAAAATCGGACCTGATCGCATGGCATCGGCGCACGGGCACCCCCGAAATCACCTTCCTTGTGCATGGCGAAACGGCGGCGCGTGACGCGCTTGCCCGGACGCTGGGCGCGCGTCACGTCAGGACACCGTCCCTGCACCAGCACTACGATCTGTGAAGCGCAGCGGTGATCAGCCCGGCACCGCGCGTTTCATGCGCAGCGACATGAAAGGACAAGGGATTGGAACCCAAGCATCGCTTCAACATCGGATATACCTTGCTTGCCTTTGCCCTGCTGGTGGGATTTCAGGCTTGGCTTGCGTGGCGCGATACGGCGGTGATCGACTACAGCACGTTCCAGACCTATCTGGCGGGGGGCAAGATCGCTTCGGTCACCGTGACCGAAACCGAAATCTATGGCCGGTTCACCGAACCCGTAGAGGGCAAGCCGGGTTTCGTGACAACGCGGGTCGATCCGGATTTTGCGGCCGAACTGGCCCGCCATGATGTCGCCTTTGGGGGCGCGCATGATCAGACCTGGCTGACCACTCTTTTGTCATGGATCCTGCCGTCCCTCGTTTTTGTCGGCATCTGGGCCTTCTTCATCCGGCGCATGGCGGATCGCCAGGGGATGGGCGGGCTGGTGAACATCGGCAAGTCGAAAGCCAAGGTCTATGTCGAGCGTGACACAGGCGTGACCTTTGACAACGTCGCCGGTGTGGACGAGGCCAAGGCCGAGTTGCAGGAAGTGGTATCCTTCCTGAATGACCGCGACCGTTACGGCCGCCTTGGCGCGCGCATCCCCAAGGGCATCCTGCTGGTCGGTCCGCCGGGGACGGGCAAGACCCTGCTTGCCCGCGCCATCGCGGGCGAGGCGAAGGTGCCATTCTTTTCGATCTCGGGGTCCGAATTCGTGGAGATGTTCGTCGGCGTGGGGGCCGCGCGTGTGCGTGACCTGTTCGAACAGGCCCGCAAGGCGGCGCCCTGCATCATCTTCATCGATGAACTTGACGCGCTGGGTCGGGCGCGGACAGGCGTTTCGGGCCTTGGCGGCAACGATGAGAAGGAGCAGACGCTGAACCAGCTTCTGGCGGAACTGGACGGCTTCGACCCGACCGTCGGCATCGTGCTGCTGGCGGCCACGAACCGGCCCGAAATCCTTGATCCCGCTCTGTTGCGGGCGGGGCGTTTCGACCGGCAGATCGTTGTGGATCGCCCCGACAGGACCGGGCGAGAGCAGATCCTGCGGGTCCACATGCGCAAGATCAAGGCCGATGTCGATTTGCGGCTGGACGAGATCGCGGGGCTGACCACCGGGTTCACCGGCGCTGATCTGGCCAATCTGGTGAACGAGGCCGCGATCATCGCGACGCGGCGGGGGGCTGACAGCGTGTCGGCCAGCGATTTTACCGCCGCGGTGGAACGGATCGTGGCCGGGGCCGAACGCAAGACGCGGATCATGAACCCGCATGAAAGGTCGCGTGTTGCTCATCACGAGATGGGCCATGCCCTTGCCGCTGCCTCGCTGCCCGGCATGGATCCCGTGCAGAAGGTGACGATCATCCCGCGGTCGGTGGGCGCGCTTGGCTTTACCATGCAGCGCCCGACCGAGGACCGTTTCCTGATCACCCTGCCAGAGCTGAAAGACCGGATGGTTGTACTTCTGGCCGGGCGCGCGGCCGAGGAAATCGTGTTCGGAGAAGTCTCGACCGGCGCGTCGGACGATCTTGCCAAGGTGACCGACATCGCCCGCGAATGCGTGATGCGCCATGGGATGAGCGACCCCATCGGCAATGTCGTGCTTGAGGAAAAGACCATGCGCTTTCTTGGTGACGGCGCCCTTCCGGGCCAGCCACGCGACTATTCCGAAGGCACCGCGCGCGAGGCCGATCTGGCAGTGCGCCAGCTGGTGAGTGAAGCCTATGATCGGGCCAAGGCGGTTCTGAACGAACGCCGGGCCGATCTTGATGCCGGGGCCGCGTTGTTGCTGGAACGTGAAAGCCTGACGCCAGAGGATTTTCCGCCCCTGCACCGTCTGCCTCTGGCAACACCCCGCCAGTGATCAGGGCGCGGTTGGGGTCGTGGCGGCTTCGCCACGGCCACCTCCAGCGACCGAGGATGAGGGATGTGACCGCCCCTGATGGCGCCGGCTGCCTGCCGTCTGGTCAGGGTGGCTTGCCTTTCCCGGTGGCGCGGGCGCAAATGGGGTCGCTGGGGAGACTTGGCAGGGCGGGATGATCTGGAAGGGA
>JALQTL010000200.1 GCA_023260935.1 Paracoccaceae bacterium | reverse complement strand
ACTCGAAGGCACCGCCGAAGGCCGGGAACTGGCCCTCGTGCTTGCGCTGATGGCTGCCTTCCTGCACGCTCTTTTCGGCGCGCTGCAAAAGGGTCGCCACGACCCTTGGCTGTCGCGTGCGGCGATTGATGCCAGCTATGGCCTTATCGCCGCCCCCTTTGCCCTTTTCTTCGTTCCCTTGCCCGAACCGCACATGTGGCCCGTATTCGCAGGGGCCTTCGTCATCCACAGCCTTTACAAGGTGTTGCAGGCGATGACCTACACGCTTGGCGCCTATACGGTGGTCTATCCTGTAGTGCGGGGCACGGGGCCCCTGTTCACCGTGCTGGCTGCGGGCGTTGTCTTTGGCGAGGTTTATGCCCCCGGGCAATGGGTGGGGGTGGCGGTGCTGGTCGCCGGCATTCTGGGGCTTGCGGCCTATAACCTGCGCCATGTCACGCTGAACCGCGACCGCATGGTGCCCGCGCTTTGCTTTGCCGTTCTGACCGGGGGGGTGGTCGCGGCATATACCACCTATGATGCCTGGGCCATTCGCGCCACGGCAAACCCCTTCACCTTCCTTGCCTGGTTCTTCATGATCGACGGTATCTTCATCCCGGCCGTCACCTGGCGGCGGTGGTCGCGCCTGCCTGCGTCCGAAGTGAAGCCATTGCTGGGCCGGGGTGTGCTGGGTGCCTTTGTTGCCTATTTTTCCTTTGGCGCAATCATGCTGGCCACAAGGCTTGACAAGGTAGGCGAGGCCGCGGTCTTGCGCGAAACCTCGACCGTGTTTGCCGCATTGATTGGATGGCTGGTTCTGGGCGAGAAGGTGGGGCCGACACGGACCGCGCTGATGGCGCTGATCGCCGCGGGGGCGGTGTTGATGGAATTTGCAGGATAGGGCGGCAGGACATGGCAGAGAAAAAGATAAACGGCGCGGTCAAGCAGGTTCTGGAACTGGGGCCGACCATTTCCTTTTTCCTGATCTACCTGAGGATCAAGGAAGACAGCTTTTCCATCGCGGGCAATACCTATTCCGGCTTCATCGTTGCCGCGCTGATCTTCATTCCGATCCTGCTGGTTGCAATGGGTATCCTGTGGCACCTGACCGGCAAGCTGAGCCGGATGCAGGTCTTTACCGCCTTCATGGTCATCTTCTTTGGCGGGCTGACCGCCTGGTTCAACGACGAACGCTTCTTCAAGATGAAGACTTCGATCGTCTACGGCTGCATGGCGGGCCTTCTGGGGATCGGGTTGCTGCGCGGTCAAAGCTGGCTGCAATTCGTGATGGCCGAGGTTCTGCCGATGCGGCAACAGGGCTGGATGATCCTGACACGCCGGCTGACGATGATGTTCATCGCCCTCGCGGTCGCCAATGAATTCATCTGGCGCACGATGTCGACCGACACTTGGGTCAAGCTTGAAACCTTTGGCATGCCGGCGGCGCTGGTGGTGTTTCTGTGGTGGCAGATCTTTGCTCTGCAATCGCATTTCATCGAGGAGGAGAGCGCCCCCGATGACGCCCCCGTGGGCGAACCCCCTGCCAGAGGGGCGCGCGCATCGGAAAGCCCGGACCGTTCTGAAAAGCCCTGATCCGGCCCCGTTCCTGCCTAATTCCTTCGTTACCCCCCGAGGGCGAACGAAGCAGGAGACGACCCGTGCCGCATGATGATCATTCCTCCATCCGCGATGCCGTGCCATCCTTTGATCCGGGCTACTTCATGCCCGGTCTTATGGCGATGGGGGTCTATCCGCTGCTCATGGCGCTGACCGCCGACCCGGCCGCGTCTTTCGTCACCGCTTTCTTCATGGGGCTCTGGGTCATCCTTGCGCGCCATGCCGAATGGGCAGCGCGATATTGGTGCCGTCATTTTTCCGTGCGCACTGCCAGCGTTCTGGCGGTCTGCGCGGCCCTTGGACCGGCTTCGCTGATCATGATGTTCGATCGGCCGGACTGGTGCCTGCGGCTGTTTTCGATCTTTGCCACGGTGGCCTGCCTTGCCATCCTGAACGACCTGCGCGACGGCGACCATGCCTATATGCGTTTTCGCCTGCCCGACGAAACCGCCCGCAGCGCCGACCCCGATCTGGCCCGCGCTTTCCTGACCTGGAATGTGGCATTGATCCTGCTGAACGAAGGCGTCATCGCGGTCTTCGATATTTCCGGCTGGATGATCTGGTATGCCGTCCTGCCGCTGGTGATCCACGGCGTCGAGGCGACGGTGATCCTTGCGATCCTGCACAACCGGCGCCCGACAGCCGCCTGATGCCCCCGAACGCGGTCGCGCGCCCTTCATTCGCTGCCCGTTGACCCGGCCCCGGCAAAGGCGTATCTGCCGCCCGACGTGGTGCTTTGTGCCGGATTGCGGGCCACGCTAAAAAAGCCGCTAAAAGGGTCTTCTGGTCACACCCCGAAGCCTGTCCGGCTTTGGGGTTTCTTCATTGGCCGAAGGGGGCCTTGCGATGACCGATGGATGGAAAACACGCACGAAGCTGGTGCATGACGGTATTCGGCGCAGCCAGTATGGCGAAATGGCCGAAGCCATTTTCCTGACGCAGGGTTTTGCCTATCCGACCGCCGAGGCCGCCGAGGCGCGTTTTGTCAAGGCGGGCGAGGATGAGTTCATCTATGCCCGCTACGGCAACCCCACCACCCGCATGTTCGAAGAGCGTATCGCATCGCTGGAGGGCACCGAGGATGCCTTTGCCACCGCCAGCGGCATGGCCGCCGTCAGCGGCGCGCTGACCTCGATGCTGCGGGCGGGCGACCATGTGGTGTCGTCCCGCGCGCTGTTCGGATCCTGCCTCTATATTCTGGAAGAGGTGCTGACGCGCTTTGGCGTGCGCGTCACTTTCGTGGACGGCGCCGATCTGGATCAGTGGCGCGCGGCCGTCACGCCCGGCACCAAGGCGGTCTTCTTCGAATCCATGTCGAACCCCACGCTTGAACTGGTCGATATCCGCAGCGTCAGCGCCATTGCGCATGCGGCGGGCGCGCTGGTGATTGTGGACAATGTCTTTGCCACGCCTGTCTTTTCGAGGGCGGTGGAACAGGGGGCCGATGTCATCGTCTATTCCACCACAAAGCATGTGGACGGGCAGGGCAGGGCGCTTGGCGGGGTGATCTGCGGCACGCGGGATTTCATCCGCAAGACCGTGGAACCCTACATGAAGCATACCGGCGGCAGCATGTCGCCCTTTACCGCGTGGCTGCATCTGAACGGCATGGCCACGCTGGACCTGCGCTGCCGGGCCATGGCTGACAGCGCCGCGCGCATTGCCTCTGCGCTGGAAGGTCACTCGGCGCTTTCCCGCGTTATCTACCCCGGGCTTTCATCACACCCCCAGCATCAGCTTGCGATGTCGCAGATGGGCAGCGGGGGTACGCTGGTCAGCTTTGACATCGCATCCGGCAAGGAGGCGGCGTTCCGTTTCATGAACGCGCTGAAGATTGCGAAGATCTCGAACAACCTGGGCGATGCCAAGACCATTGCCACGCACCCGACCACCACCACCCACCAGCGCCTGTCGCAGGAACAGAAGGACGCGCTTGGCATTACGCCGGGGCTGATCCGGCTTTCGGTGGGGCTGGAAGATGCCGATGATCTGATCGCCGATCTGATGCAGGCCCTTGCGGCATCGGCAGGGTGACGCTTCTGGTCGCGATTTCCCCCTGACGCGTCGGGAAATGCGGCTTTCATTCCTGTGGATGTGCATTATCTATCCATGGTCGGGCGACGGCAGCCTTTCGGCCTTCGTTGCCCGGCAAAGTGATCCGGACGAAGCCTTTGTCCGTATTCCTGTTGACATTGAAGGCCATGCCCTGCGGCAGGCCGGAACCGAAAGGACCAGCCATGAACATCCACACCCCGGAACTTGACCGCAAGCCCAGCCGTCAAGAGGCCGAAGCCGCCCTTGCCGTGCTGCGCCAATGGGCGGGCAAGTCGTCGGATGAAGAGATTGCCACGCTGGATTCCTCGGTGGCCTTTCTGGTGCCCGGTCAGGGGTATCCGGCCCTGTCGCGGGAATATCCCGCGGATTTTCGGGTGGACGATGCCTATAAGGACAGCCTGCCCGATCTTCAGAACGGGCCGTCCAGCCTGATCGTTGGCGCAAGGCAACTGATCCAGCATGTCGGCATTTCCAACTTCCGCCTGCCGATCCAGTATCGCACCCGCGACAATGGGCCGGTCACGCTGGAAACCTCGGTCACCGGCACCGTCAGCCTTGAGGCGGAAAAGAAGGGCATCAACATGAGCCGCATCATGCGGTCCTTCTATGGCCACGCAGAGCGGGATTTTTCCTTTGGCGTGATCGAACATGCGCTGGATGACTACAAGCGCGACCTCGGGTCGTTCGATGCGCGTATCCAGATGCGGTTTTCCTTTCCGATGAAGGTGCAATCGCTGCGGTCTGGCCTGTCGGGCTGGCAGTATTATGACATCGCGCTGGAACTGGTCGATCAGGCCGGGGTGCGCAAGAAGATCATGCATCTGGATTTCGTCTATTCCTCGACCTGCCCCTGCTCGCTGGAACTGTCCGAACATGCCCGCATGACCCGGGGCCAGCTGGCCACGCCGCATTCGCAGCGGTCGGTCGCACGCATTTCGGTCGAGGTGAAGGAAGGCCGCTGCCTTTGGTTCGAAGACCTGATCGAACTGGCGCGGGATGCCGTGCCGACCGAGACGCAGGTGATGGTCAAGCGCGAGGACGAGCAAGCCTTTGCCGAACTGAATGCCGCCAACCCTATCTTCGTCGAGGATGCGGCGCGCAGCTTCTGCGCGGTGCTGAAGGGTGATCCGCGGATCAGTGATTTCCGCGTGGTGGCCAGCCATCAGGAAAGCCTGCACAGCCATGATGCCGTCAGCATCCTGACCGAAGGCCCGACCTTCGCGCAGACCAGCCTTGACCCGCGCCTGTTCCAGACGCTGTTCCACATAGGCTGATGCCGGCTTTCCGGGCAATGCGCCCCCTGCCGCAGGGGCGGGGGCGCATGTATCAAAGGGCGGTCGTCAAGGTGGCTTGACAGGTGACGTCGAAAGATCGACAGACCTAGTCACCATGATGGACCTTCGCCCCATCGCCTATCTGATCGGTCGCATGCTGGTGGTGCTGGCGGTATTGATGCTGGCACCCGCGGTGATCGATTTTCGGGCCGGTCTGGCGAACGGGTCGGATTTTCTTGAAAGCGCAATCTTCACTGGCGGTGTCGGCACGCTGATGGCCATGGCCGCGCGCAACGGCCTGCAAGAGGGGCTGGATATCCGGCAGGCCTATCTTCTGACTGCGGCGATCTGGATCGGTTTACCCTTGTTCGCGGCGCTGCCCTTCCTGCTGGGCGCGCCCGGGCTGGGCTTCACCGACGCCTATTTCGAGGCGGTGTCAGGCATGACGACCACCGGATCGACGGTGATCGTGGGTCTTGACCACCTGCCCGAGGGCACGAACCTGTGGCGCGGCATGCTGAACTGGATTGGCGGCCTTGGCATAGCCTTCATCGCCATGATCTTCCTGCCGATCATGCGGGTCGGGGGCATGCAGTTCTTTCGCACCGAGGGGTTTGATACCTTTGGCAAGGCGCTGCCGCGCGCGACCGATATCGCCCGGGCACTGTTGTCGGTCTATGCCGGGCTGACGGTCCTGTGCATCCTGACCTATGCGGCGCTTGGCATGTCGGTGCTGGATGCCATCGTCAATGGCGCCGCGACCATCGCAACGGGGGGATTTTCACCGTCGGACCTGTCGTTCGGCAAATATCCCGGGGCGGCGGAATATGCGGGTGCGGTGTTCATGCTGGCGGGCAGCCTGCCTTACATCCGCTATGTGCAGATGGTGGCGGGGCGCCCCGGGCCACTGCTGCGTGACCCGCAGGTCCGGGCGATCGTGACATGGACCCTCATGGCCACGGTCGTGGTCACGCTGTGGCGGGTGCTGACATCGGACCATGAGGTCGAACCGGCCTTCCGCGAGGCGTTGTTCAACCTTTCCTCGATCCTGACGGGAACGGGCTTCTTCTCTGGCACGTTTTCGATCTGGGGCAGTTTTGCCATGTCTGTGGCCTTTCTGGTGGGGTTGATTGGGGGCTGTTCGGGATCTTCCTCGGGGGCGCTGTCGGTGTTCCGGGTGCAACTGGCGGCCACCGCGATATCGGCGCAGGTCGCCATGATCCAGCACCCGGACCGGGTGGTGGCGCTGCGCTATTCGGGCAAGGCGGTGGACCCCGAAACCATCAACGCCCTGATGCTGTATGTGACCGGCTATATCCTGACCATCGGCGTGCTGTCGGTGGTGATGACGCTGCTGGGGGTGGATTCCGAATCCGCGCTGTTCGCGATCTGGGCCTCGCTGGGCAATATCGGCTATGGATTTGGCCCGATGGTGGCCGAAACAGGCACGTTCCGCGATTTTCCGCAGGCCGCGAAATGGGTGATGACCCTTGCCATGCTGCTGGGGCGCCTTGGGTTGCTGGCGATCTTCGTTCTGGTGCTTCCCCGGTTCTGGCGGCGCTGATGCAGGGGCGGATTGACTTGCCCGCCACCAGCGGCCAAGGCTTTGCGCCATGATCGACCTTCGCCCCGTTGCCTATGTGATCGGCCTGCTTGTAGTGGCCCTTGGCGTCTTCATGCTGTTTCCGTTGGCGCTTGATCTGGCCAATGGCAGCGCGAACTGGCGCAGCTTCTTTCGTTCGGCGGTGCTGTGCCTTGTGGCGGGCGGGGCCATGGCCGTTGCCTCTTCCAATGGGGCGGGGCAGACGATGACGCTGCAACAGATCTTCCTGCTGACAACCGGGGTCTGGATCGCCATGCCCGCCTTTGGCGCCTTGCCGCTGATCTTGGGCGCGCCCTATCTGGCACCGGTGGATGCGCTTTTCGAAAGCATTTCCGGCATGACCACCACTGGCACCACGGTGATCGAGGGGATCGACGCGCTGCCCCTTGGCACGAACCTGTGGCGCGGCATTCTGCAATGGCTGGGCGGGCTGGGGATCGTCATCGTCGCCATGCTGTTCCTGCCGGTGATGAAGGTGGGCGGGATGCAGTTCTTCCGCTCGGAGGGGTTCGATACGCTGGGCAAGGTGCTGCCCCGCGCCATCGATATCTCATCGGCGCTGATCCAGATCTATGTCTGGCTGACGGTGGCCTGCGCGGTTACCTATTTTGCCCTTGGAATGAACGGGTTCGAAGCGGTGGTTCATGCGCTGACAACGGTTTCGACGGGCGGGTTTTCAACTTCGGACAAGTCTTTCGGCCTGTTTCAGGGCCCCGCGGAATATGCCGCCGTGGTCTTCATGCTGTTGGGAAGCCTGCCCTTCATCCGCTTTGTGCAGATGGCGCAGGGGTCGTTGCAGCCCTTGCTGCACGACAGTCAGGTGCGGGCCTATCTGCGCTGGAACCTTTATGCCGTCGGCGTGATCGTGCTTTACGAAGTCGGGACACATTCCCAAGGGCTGGAGGTGCTGACGCGCGAAACCATGTTCAACGTGGTGTCCACCTTTTCCGGCACGGGGTTTTCATCGGTCGATCTGTCGGCCTGGGGACCGTTTCCCTTTGTCATCCTGATCGTGGTCGGGCTGATCGGGGGCTGCACGTCCTCTACCGGCTGTTCGGTCAAGGTATTCCGTTACCTGATTCTTTTCGAGGCGATCCGGGTGCAGATTCGCCGGCTGCACAATCCGGCTTCGGTCAATCCCATGCGCTATGACGGAAGGTCGGTTGGGATGGATGTGGTGGATTCGGTGATCGTGTTCTTTACCCTGTTCATCCTGACCTTCGGGCTGCTGTCGGTGGCGCTTGGCCTGACCGGGCTGGAGTTCAAGACAGCCGTTACCGCCGCCTGGACATCGGTGGCCAATATCGGCCCGGTCTTCGGCCCCGAGGTCGGCCCCACCGGCGCCGTCCATGCCTTTCCCCATAGCGCCAAGTGGCTGATGATGGCGGGCATGCTGGTGGGCCGGCTGGAGCTGCTTTCGGTCTATGTGCTGTTCATGCGCCGGTTCTGGCGGGCCTGAGGTGGCTGCCAGAACCCGTTGCAATGCCGGCAGGCCAGGGATCAGGCCGCGTCCAACGCCTTTTTGATGATCGCTTCGATCTGATCAATCGGCTGGTTTGAAAGTGTTTTCGGGATTTCGGCAATCACCTTGGCCGAAACCTCGGGGCCAAGCGCCGCCCGCAAAGTGCCCAATACAGTCGGGGCCGCCGCGATCACGACCTGATCGAAAACACCGTCCTGTGAGGCGTGGGTCAAGATCTTCGCGATATCCTTTGCAAAGGCATCTTCGGCCAATTGGTGCCAGTCGCTTTCCTCCAGCGCCGCGCGTCGCCCGCCCGGGGTAGAACTTGCGCGTCCCGGCCGATCCTGACCCTGATCCCGCGTCGCGGGGTTTTCCATCGACTGATGCCAGACTACCCGCAAATCGTAGTCGGACGTGTTACCGTGATTGCGCAGAAACAACGCCTTTCCGCCATCTGCGACCAAAACCCAAGCACCGGTTTTCAGAAATACCATCCGTTCACCCTCCCATGGATGTTCACGGTCAATATGCGACAGATCACGGCAGGGCGCCTTGAGCGATGTCAAATAAGCCGGTCCGATTTGGCCCGAACCTGATCCGGCGAAAGGGAACCTTGTCACAGGGGGCGGCCCGGCAAGGGCCTTGCTGGTTCAATCCCAGCAGCCAACCAGTACGGTCATGCCCATGGCCTTGCGCGTCAGGTCCTCGGGGGCAAGCGCACCTTGGGCTGTCGCCTCGATCGGGCTCAGCCCGTTTGCGGACAGCAGCGAGGCGATGGTGGCGGCCGAGGCTGCAAATTCCACGCCTTCGGGCAAGATCCGTGCGCCATCCGTGGCCCGTGGCAGCAGTATGCCAAGAACAGCGCCGGTGCCGTCAATCACCGGGCCGCCGGCATCGCCGGGCAGGGTGGCAATGCCAAGGCGCTTCAGCCCCGGTTCGCCGTTCAACCCCTTCACATCATCCAGCGTGCCATAGGTCATCACAGGCGCGGGCAGGGTGCCTTCATAGGCATAGCCCGCAACGGCCACCTCTGCCCCCACCCTGTCGGGCGCGATTTGAAGGCTGCCAATGGCGGGCGGAGAAAGGGGCGTGCGCGGTGCCAGAAGCGCCACGCCACTGGCGCTGTCAACGCCCAGAACATCGGCCTCTGTCAGCCCGTCCAGCGTGATCCGCCCGCAGCTTTCCACCGCCTCTTGCGTCGTTACCACATGGCCCCCGGCATCGGCGTAAAAGCCCGACCGGCTGAAGCGGGGGCGGCGCACTTCCAGCCCCGCCAGAAGCCCCTGACGGACCGAGGCATCCATCGCCACCATCCCTGGGTCCAGCGCAAGGCTGCCCACGGTCCGGAAGCTTGCCTTCATCTGCGCCAGCACCCGCGCCGCCCTGTCCGAGGCGGCCGGTTCCCAGATCAGGATATAGCCCTTAATCAGCCCCTGACTGAGCTGCGCATGGGAAAAACTTGCCACAGTGGCACTTGCGGCGTTGATTTCAAAAGACCGTTCGCCGCGCGTCCGGTCGCCTTCGGGCGGTACGATGGTCAACGTTTGCAGGATGTCATAAAGGCCGTAAAGCGTGGACTGGTCGCCCGGTTGCGAAATCAGGATCACCCGCAGGCCAGAGCCGTTTGCATCCGTGTAATGCACAAAGGGCGGTTCGTAATGGTCAAACCGCACCAGCCCCATGGGCAACGTGATCTCAATCCCGGCCTGAGGCTCCGAGATGGTCTGAAACCCGTATTCGGCCAGATCGGCCTGCCAGTTTGCCACCAGCACCTCGCGTTGGCGGGTGGTCAGCACGCCGGTGGGTTCCGCCCCCATCGCGGTTTGCCAGGCGGCCATCGAGTTGCGGGTGCCGGGCCCGAAGGCCCCATCGATGGCTGCGGCGTAAAAGCCTTCCCATTGCAGGGCGCGCTGAAGATCCTGCCGTTCTTCGGCGGTCAGCAAAGCTTCGGACCGGCGGGCATCGGCCACGGTTTCTTCGGGTTCTGGGGGGGGGGCTTGGGTTGCCTCTGGGGTCTGTGCCACTTCGGGCGCTACTTCCGGGGCGGTTTCAGGGGAAGCTTCGGCGGCCTCAGGAACGGGCGCGGGGGGGGCCGCACCGGCCACGGGCCAGAATTGCTGGCGGAAGTTCGACCCGTCGGTCACAAAACTGTCGCCGGGGATCAGACTCTGGCCCCGCAGGCTGCGCAGGGCGGCTTCTGCCCCGGCCCGGTCATAGGGGCCAAGGGCAATTCCATACCAGCGCGACCCCAGTTGGTAGCCCACCACATTTGGAAAGGCCGCCGCATAGGCGCCTGCGCGGTCCTCTGCCTCGGTCAGGGTGGGCTGGGCTTCGATCTGCACCCACGCTTGTTGCTGTGCCCCGGCCGCACCTGCAAACATCAGCGCTGCCATCAGCCAAACCGCCAGTTTTCCGATCATCGCGCCCCGCACTGTCCCTGTCACACATCCGCGGGCACCCTAAAGGCACCCCCGGGCCGATACGAGCGCTTTGTTCCGGCTGTGACACCACCGCCCTGCATTGACCCTTGCCTGCCTCTTGCCTATTACGCAGCAGCATTTCAAGGGGTCGCTGGCCCTTGCGGGGCCAAAGGGGATCAACACAATGTCAGACGGCACCACCCGACCGCGTTCGTTTCAGGAGATCATCCTGAGATTGCAGACCTATTGGGCGTCGAAGGGATGCGCGATCCTGCAACCCTATGACATGGAAGTGGGCG
>JALQTL010000154.1 GCA_023260935.1 Paracoccaceae bacterium | reverse complement strand
CCATGTTCGAATTGCCGGGAATGGAAGGCGTGCAGGAAGTGGTGGTCAAGGAAGAGGCCGTGAACGCCGGGGCCAAGCCGATGCTGGTTTACACCGAGACGCCGAAGAAGAAAGAGACGGCAAGTGCGGGCTGAACCGAGGCACAAATTCGGAGTTGGAAAGGCGGGTCTTTGGTCCGCCTTTTTTCTTGCGGCCGGCCTTGGCCTTGCCGGCACGGGGCGCGCACAGATGCTGGGCATCATGGTTGGCGCAGGGCTTGATGCGAAAGAGATGTTCGAAGGTGTGGTGGATATGCACCGAATCCGTGTGGACTGGGGCGGAAAGGTCAGCCATCCCGGGCCGGATCGGGGGGCGAGTTGCGTGGTTCTGGGGGTTGATCTTGCCCCCGACGCAAGCCCTGCGCCGCCCCGGGCGAACCTGCGCCTAGCCCCGGAAAAGCGGTTTGGCGGCGCCTGGAAACCGACGCCCGCACCGCCGAAGGCGCCTCGGCAGCGTGATCTGGTGGACCTGTGCGGTGCCTTCATGGACAAGGGCGCCCTGCGCGGCCTGAAAGCAGCTCTGGAACAGCCGGGTTCCTTTGTGTTGCAGGATTGGACAGGCACGCTGTTGCAGGTCTATGCCCCGGGTCAGCGTCTGGCGATCAGCATCCGGCTGAAGCGCTGACCTGCCGCATCCGGCGCAATGGCGGCACGCCGCCGCGGCAGGCTTTGACCACTGGACCTTGCCCGCCAATTCGGCCATATGAAAGGTAGATAGTCGGAGGCTTGCCCATGTCATTCCTGAAGCGCCTTGTCACCTGGTGGAACGGCCAGACCCTGGGGACGCAGTTCTACACCTCGCGCCATGGGGTGAAGGTGGGTGAGGATGACCAGGGTAACATCTATTACGAAACCCGCGATCAGAAACGCCGCTGGGTGATTTTCAACGGCGAGGCAGAAGCCAGTCGAGTGCCGCCCGATTGGCATGGCTGGCTGCACCACAGCTGGAACGAACCGCCGACCAAGGCGCCGCTGAAGCACAAGGCATGGGAAAAGCCACATCAGGAAAACCTGACCGGCACCCCTGCGGCCTATGCCCCGCCGGGTTCCATCCGCAAGGCGAAACCGGTGGCGCGCGCCGATTACGAAGCCTGGCAGCCGGAATAACATGGCTTCGGAACGCAGTGAAATTCTGGCCGGAATTGCTGTTCTGGCTGTCGCGGCCGGTTTTCTGGTCTATGCAGGACAATCGTCGGGTATGGGCAGCACGGCGGGCACCTATCCGCTGAAGGCCAGCTTTCGCGCGGTGGACGGCATTACCGTGGGGTCCGATGTGCGCCTGGCCGGCCTGAAGGTGGGCACCATCACCGATCTGACGCTGAACCCTCAGACGTTCTTCGCCGATGCCACGATCATGCTGCGCAATGACATTTTGCTGCCGGATGACAGCGCCATCCTGATTTCTTCGGAAGGCCTGCTTGGCGGCAATTTTGTTGAAATCCAGCCGGGTGGGTCACTGGAAAACCTTTCTCCCGGGGATGAGATCGAAGACACCCAAGGTTCTGTCGGGCTTGTATCGCTGTTGATGAAATTCGTGGGTAGCCAATCCGGCAATGGCGGGGATTCGGCCGGCACCGACAGCGGGACATCAACCGGGACCGGGGAATAATGAAAACCTGGGTTCTGTGTCTTGCCTTGCTGCCGCTGCCCTTGGCCGCGCAGGAAATGGGCAGCGCGCCCGGTGGCACGATCCGCTTTCTGGACAAGATCTCGGGTCAGGTGAATGACATCCATCTTACGCGCGGCGTGCCCGAAACGCGCGGGCGGTTGACCATCACCCTGGATGAGTGCCGCTATCCCAAGGATAACCCCGCCGCCGACGCGCAGGCCCATCTGACGGTGGTGGATGATGTGGCGGGCCGTGCGGCGTTCAACGGCTGGATGCTGGCGTCAAGCCCTGCGCTTTCGGCCATGGATCATGCCCGTTACGATATCTGGGTGCTGTCCTGCGATTCCGGGTTTGTGGCGCCCGATGTCGAGGCCGCACCGGAAACACCCGAAGAACCACTGGAAGAAATCAACGAAGGCTGAGGCGCATAGCCGGCCGGCGCGAATGTGGCCCGGACCTGCAACGCATCGCGCAGCAAACGATGATAGATCGCGCGCGGCACCTCTATTGCGCCAAGGCTTGCCAGATGCGGGGTAAGGAACTGGGTGTCGAACAGGCGCACTCCGCCGGCACGCAAGCGGTGAACCAGCCATGCCAGCACGATCTTTGAGGCATCGCGCCGGCGCGAGAACATCGACTCGCCAAAGAAGGCGCCCCCCAGCATTACCCCATAGACCCCCCCCATCAGGCGCGGGCCTTCCCACAGTTCCAGACTATGCGCGAAACCGCGGTGATGGAGTTCCTGATACAGCGCGAAGATCGGCGCGTTGATCCAGGTTTCCTCGCGCTCGGCACAGGCCGCGACGACGCCGGCAAAATCGCTGTCGGCCCTGATCTCGTAATCCCCGCGGCGGATCGCCCGGCCAAGGCTGCGCGAGATGTGGAACCCGTCCAGCGGGATGATTCCCCGCATCCGCGGATCGACCCAGTGGATTTCGGTATCGTCGCGCGATTCTGCCATGGGAAAAATCCCCATGGCATAGGCCCGCAGCAGGATTTCGGGGGTAATCTCGTCTGACACCGCGGAACTGCCTTTGCCGGAACCTGCACTTGCGGGCAAGGAAACGGTGATCGGGGCGCCGTGCGGGGCGCCCCGATCCGCCCGTCAGGAAAATTGCTGCTCCAGCCACTTTTCCAGCCAGTGAATGTTGTATTCCCCGTTCTGGATATCGGGTTCCGCCAGCAGCATGTGAAACAGCGGGACCGAGGTTTCAATGCCGTCGATGATCAGTTCCGAAAGCGCCCGCTTCAGCCGGGCCAGCGCTTCGGGCCGGTCACGGCCATGAACGATCAGCTTTCCGATAAGGCTGTCGTAATAGGGGGGAATCGAATAGCCGCCATAAAGCGCCGAATCCATGCGCACGCCAAGCCCGCCCGGGGCATGAAACACGCGCACCTTGCCGGGGCAGGGGGCAAAGTTCGGCAGCCGTTCGGCGTTGATCCGCACCTCGATGGCGTGGCCGTTGATTTCCAGATCCTGCTGACCGAAAGACATATCCATTCCGGCCGCAACACGGATCTGTTCGCGCACCAGATCGACGCCGAAGATATATTCGGTGACCGGGTGTTCCACCTGAAGCCGGGTGTTCATCTCGATGAAATAGAATTCGCCGTCTTCATACAGGAACTCGATCGTGCCCGCCCCGATATAGCCGATCTTTGCCACAGCATCGGCACAGATGCCGCCGATCCGGTCTCGCATGGCCTGGGTGATGCAGGGGCCCGGGGCCTCTTCAAACACCTTCTGGTGGCGGCGCTGCAAGGAACAGTCCCGCTCGCCCAGATGCACCGCGCGGCCCTTGCCATCGCCAAAGACCTGAATCTCGATATGGCGCGGTTTTTGCAGGTATTTCTCGATATAGACCTCGTCATTGCCGAAGGCAGCCTTGGCTTCGGACCGGGCGGTGCGGAAGGCCACTTCCAGCTCGGCTGCGTTGCGCGCCACCTTCATCCCGCGCCCGCCGCCCCCGGCGGTGGCCTTGATGATGACCGGAAAGCCGATGCCTTCGGCCACGCCAATGGCCGTCTCGAAATCCGCCACCCCGCCGTCCGACCCGGGCACGACCGGAATCCCAAGCTCCTTGGCGGTTTCCTTGGCGGTGATCTTGTCGCCCATGATGCGGATATGTTCCGCCTTGGGCCCGATGAAGGTGATGCCATGATCTTCCAGCGCCTGCGCAAAGCTGGCGTTTTCGGAAAGGAAGCCATAGCCCGGATGCACGGCCTGTGCGCCCGTAATCTCGCAAGCGGAGATGATCGCGGCCTTGTTCAGATAGCTGTCGGTGCTGGGGGCCGGGCCGATGCAGACAGATTCGTCAGCCATCCGCACATGCATGGCATCGGCGTCGGCAGTGGAATGCACGGCCACGGATTTGATCCCCATTTCCCGGCAGGCCCGGATCACGCGCAGCGCAATCTCTCCCCGGTTGGCGATCAGGATTTTCTCGAACATGGGGCGCCCCTTATTCGATGATCATCAGGGGGGCGCCGTATTCGACGGGGGTGCCATCCTCGACAAGGATACGCTTGACCGTGCCGGCGCGCGGGGCCGGGATGTGGTTCATCGTTTTCATGGCCTCGATGATCAGCACGGTCTGGCCTTCGGTCACCGTCGCGCCAACGCTGATAAAGGGCGTGGCCCCCGGTTCGGCCGCCAGATAGCAGGTGCCCACCATGGGCGAGGTCACGGCACCCGGGTGCTGGGCGGGGTCTTCCACCGCCGCGGCCGCGGCACCGGCCGGCGCCGCCATCGCAGGGGCGGGCGCGGGCACGGCTGCATGAACGGCAGGGGCGGCAGCCACGGTCGTCACCACATTGGCCTGCTTGACCACCCGCACATCAAGGCTGTCATCTTCGCCATATTCGCGCTTCACCGAAATCTCGGTCAGGTCGTTCTTGTTCAGAAGGTCCGCAAGGGCCGCGATGAAGGCCACGTCTGCGTCGGAGTTATGCTTGCTCATGCCGTCCTCTGTTGGCTGTTGATCGCCAGTTCGTTGCCGCTCTCGGCCTTTCACCAGACTGGCCTATCGGGTCTGCCCGGGCTAACCGCTTATAGCCTTCCCTTCCGGGGGTGAAAAGCACCCATTGCCCTGCCTGCAAAACAGGCGTGCCGGGGCAGCCCCCCAAAAAATCCTGCATCCGACGGGCCCGGATGAAAATTTACCGTTTGATAAAAAATATGGCCTGTGTCAGCCTTTTCAAAAGTCGCACGCAAAGGGGAGCCATCGCCCATGACCAACAGCCCGCTGACGCCCGGCATCGCTCCGGCCCGTCTGCCCGCCGAAAAGATCGCCGCGAACTTTGCCGATCACGATCCCGCCCTTGATGCACACGAAGCCCGGGTGGCGGCGGATCGCTGCTACTTCTGCCATGATGCGCCTTGCATCACGGCCTGCCCCACCGCCATCGACATTCCGCTGTTCATCCGCCAGATCGCAACCGGCACACCCAAGGCTGCCGCCACGACGATCTGGACGCAGAACATTCTGGGCGGAATGTGCGCCCGTGTGTGCCCCACCGAAACCCTGTGCGAAGAAGCCTGCGTGCGCGAAGCGGCCGAAGGCAAGCCTGTGGAAATCGGCCGGCTGCAACGCTTTGCCACCGATACCGCCATGGCCGCGGGCCTGCATCCGTTTACCCGCGCGGCCCCCACGGGCAAGCGGGTGGCGGTTGTCGGCGCGGGGCCGGCGGGGCTTGCCTGTGCGCATCGTCTGGCCATGCACGGGCATGATGTGGTGATCTTCGAACGCCGCCCCAAGGCGGGGGGGCTGAACGAATATGGGATCGCCAGCTACAAGGCGACGAACGGCTTTGCGCAGGCCGAGGTTGACTGGCTTTTGTCCATCGGCGGGATCGAGATCCGAACCGGAGTGGAACTTGGCCGCGACATTACGCTGGAATCGCTTCGCGCCGATTATGACGCGGTGTTCCTTGGGATCGGGCTGGGGGGCGTGAACAACCTGCGCGCTCCGGGCGAAGACATGGGCGGCGTCATCAATGCCGTCGATTTCATTGCCGAACTGCGCCAGACGGCGGATCTGACCACCCTTCCCGTGGGGCGCGATGTGGTTGTGATCGGGGGCGGCATGACGGCGGTTGACGCGGCCGTGCAGTCAAAGCTGCTGGGCGCGGAAAACGTGACCATCGTTTATCGCCGCGGGCAGGACAGGATGAGTGCCAGCGGCTATGAACAGACCCATGCCACCGCAAACGGCGTGCGCATCCTCTGCAATGCCGCGCCCGTGGCGGTGCATGGCAATGGCGCGGTGCGCGAGGTCGAATTCGCCTATACCATCGACAGCTCCGAAGGCCTGAAACTGACGGACGAGACGTTCCGCCTGAAGGCTGATCAGGTGTTCAAGGCCATAGGCCAGACGCTTGACGGCCTGCCCGAAGGTGTTGCGCAAAGCGGTGGCAAGATCGCCTCATTGCCGCCGATGGTCTGGGCGGGGGGCGATTGTGCGGCCGGCGGCGAAGACCTGACAGTGACAGCCGTAGCCGAGGGCCGCGATGCGGCCGAAGCCATCCATGCCGCCCTGACGGCAAAATGATTGGCGCCGGGTCTGGCATGGCGCGGCCGGCGTCCCCATCTTCAGCCCTGAACAAGGCCGGGGATGATGGATTCCGCAGAAGTGACGGCATTTCTTGCCGCGAACAGCGATGTCGCGCCCTTCGTCGCCTCGGCCCTTGCGGCGGCCGAGACGACAGCCTTCATATCGATCTTCATCCCGTCGACCCTGTTGTTGGTGGGGGTCGGGGCGGCCGTCAGCACGGGCGCCGTGGCCTTTCTGCCGATCTGGCTGGGGGCCACGCTGGGGGCGATCGCCGGTTCAAGCTTCAGCTTCTTTCTGGGTCGCCACTTCGGGGACGGTCTGTTGGAACACCCAAGGCTGGCCCGGTTCGCAGCCGAGATCGAACGGGCGCGCGGCCTTTTTGCCCGTTGGGGATATTTGGCGCTGTTTCTGGGCCATTTCCTTGGCCCTCTGCGCCCGGTCGTCTTTCTGCTGGCCGGGGCGTCGCGCATGAAGGTCGTGCCCTTTCTGGCCGTCAACGCCGTGGCCGCCGCCTCCTGGGCCTTTGCCGTCCCGAAATCCGGAGAGATGGGCGGCGATCTTCTGGGCTGGTTCTGGTCCTTTTTCGGGGTCTGACCCCCGGCACCTTCCCCTCCACACCACCGCACCCCTGCCGCCGGGCATTCCCGGCGCGGGCCTGCGCATATCAGGGAGTCTGACATGGCAAACCTTGCGTCGAATTTCGTCGGGATCAAATCCCCTAACCCGTTCTGGCTGGCCTCGGCCCCGCCAACGGACAAGAAATACAACGTCGAGCGCGCGTTTGAGGCGGGCTGGGGCGGCGTGGTCTGGAAGACGCTGGGGGCAGAAGGCCCGCCGATCGTCAACGTGAACGGCCCGCGCTATGGTGCGATCTGGGGCGCGGATCGCCGCCTGCTGGGGCTGAACAAC
>JALQTL010000114.1 GCA_023260935.1 Paracoccaceae bacterium | reverse complement strand
CAGCGCCAACCTTCGCAGGGCGCAGTGTGTCGCCCACGGGGACTTGTAAGGTCTTTCCTCGTGCGGCTGCAGCTACATCTTTCGGGACATGTAGGCGGAGGTGCCAGACACCGTTGATCAACTCTGGATTAGGCATAGCGTATCTCATCTGCACTACCCATCTGCACTAGTGGGCGGCACAAATCCTGTATGGATCAGATACTTGCGTCAAATCAAGGGGATGGATGGTGCTGCAAGAGAGGATTGAACTCTCGACCTCTCCCTTACCAAGGGAGTGCTCTACCACTGAGCTACTGCAGCGCCGGGGCACCTCTTGGGCGGTCGCCCTTGGTGCGTGGCGGGTGATTAGTCGCAAAAGCGCCGGGGTGCAAGCCCCTTTTCGGCGATCTCTGGACCGTGCGCGCCGGCTGCGTTAGAAGAGCCGCCATGACGCAGAAAAAGGGCAACTCCTCCGCATCCAGCGGCCGTTCGGGCGACGCATTGTCGCGCGAGGAGCGGCTGAAAGCGGCGTTGAAGGCCAATATGGCACGGCGCAAGGCGCAAGGTCGCGCCCGTGCCGGATCGCAGACGTCAGAGGCAGGGCCGGGGGCAGACCGGCCGAAAGATGTAGAGTAGGGCAAGGGCATGGATTCCATTCTGGTCAGGGGCAACGGGGCGTTGAACGGGGCGATCCCGATCGCGGGGGCCAAGAACGCCTGCCTGACGCTGATGCCCGCCACGCTTTTGTCGGACGAACCGCTGACGCTGACCAATGCGCCGCGTCTGTCGGATATCCGCACCATGACGCAATTGCTGCAATCGCTGGGGGCCGAGGTTGCCAGCCTGCAGGACGGGCTGGTGCTGGCAATGTCCAGTCATGCCATTACCAACCATACCGCCGATTATGACATTGTGCGCAAGATGCGCGCCTCGATCCTTGTGCTGGGGCCGATGCTGGCGCGCGACGGCCATGCCATCGTCTCGCTTCCGGGGGGCTGTGCCATCGGCGCGCGGCCGGTGGACCTGCACCTCAAGGCGCTGGAGGCGATGGGGGCAGTGCTTGACCTGCGCGACGGCTATGTTCACGCCAAGGCCCCCGGCGGCCGGCTGAAAGGGGCGGTTGTCGAGTTTCCCTTCGTTTCGGTCGGGGCGACCGAGAATGCGTTGATGGCGGCCACGCTGGCCAAGGGCACGACCGTTCTGAAAAATGCCGCGCGGGAGCCGGAGATTGTGGATCTGGCGCGCTGCCTGCGCAAGATGGGCGCCCAGATCGAGGGCGAGGGCACATCGACCATCACGGTGCAGGGTGTGGACCGGCTGAACGGCGCGACGCACCCTGTCGTGACCGACAGGATCGAACTGGGCACCTATATGCTGGTGCCAGCGATCTGCGGCGGTGAGGTGGAATGTCTGGGCGGCCGGATGGATCTGGTCGCGTCCTTTGCAGAAAAACTGGATGCCGCGGGGATTTCGGTGACGGAAACCGACCGCGGGCTGAAGGTCAGCCGCAAGAACGGCCGGGTGCGGGCCGTGGACGTGACGACCGAACCCTTCCCGGGGTTCCCGACCGATCTTCAGGCACAGATGATGGCGCTGCTCTGCACGGCTGAAGGTACCAGCGTGCTGGAGGAGCGAATCTTCGAGAACCGTTTCATGCATGCGCCCGAACTGATCCGCATGGGTGCGCGCATCGAGGTGCATGGCGGCACCGCCACCGTGCGCGGGGTTGAAAAGCTGCGTGGCGCCCCGGTGATGGCCACCGATCTGCGCGCCAGCGTCAGCCTGATTCTTGCCGCCCTTGCGGCCGAGGGGGAAACGGTGGTCAGCCGCGTCTATCACCTTGATCGCGGCTATGAGCGGGTGGAAGAAAAACTGTCGGCCTGCGGGGCAAAGATCGAACGGATTGCGGGGGCTTAATGACCGACGCACGCTTTGAGGACGGCGATGAGGGGCCGCTTCGGCTGATCGCGCGGGAAGCCGCGGACCTGCCGGTGCTGTCGGCGCTTGTGCAGGATGCGGTCTTCCCATCGGGTGAGATGCGCTTTGACCGCAGGGCGCGGCAGTTTGCAGTGCTGGTCAACCGCTTTCGCTGGGAAGACCGCGAGGCGGCGCAGGCGGCCGGGCGTGGCTTTGAACGGGTACGCAGCCTTATGGTGGTGCGCGATGTTCTGGGCGTGCGGTCCAGCGGCATCGACCGCAAGGAGGCGGATACGATTTATTCTCTTCTTTCCATCGCATTCATCGAAAACGCAGAGGGCTCGGGCACCCTGACCCTGACGCTTGCCGGGGATGGCGCCATCGCGCTGGAGGTTGAGGCGCTGGACATCACGCTGGACGATGTGACACGCCCCTATCTTGCGCCGTCGCGCAAGGCACCCGATCACGGCCAGTAATGTGCCCCATGGGGCGCGCGCCTATTCCTCGGCGCCCCCTGCCTCGCGCGCCAGACGATCCGCTTTCTTGCGCACCAGAACCGTGCGCAGGTCGTGCATCGCCAAAAGCAATGCATCGGTCACGTCTTCCAGTTGCGCATCCGTCGCGCGGGACTGTGCCCAATGCGTGGTCAGGTTCATGTGGTCGATGGCGCGGTGAATGTCATCCAGATCGCGCGCGGCCAGAAGCGCAACCCTTCGTTCCAGCCAGTCACGGATCAACGCCATCTCCTCATCCGTCAGCTTTCGGTCGCCATGCGGCTTTATGTTGCCATTGCGCACATTGACCATGGCGATCTCTTCCATCTCGATCCGCCGTTGCCGGTTCTCGGTATCCACCTTGAACACGGCCGCCCCGTTTTCACGGATGCGGAAGTAATAGTCCGGAAGATCGCCAGCCATCGGTTGCCCTTATTTCAGCGATGCGCAGAACTTCTGGATGCGTGCGCAGGCCTCGCGCAGCACATCATCCGAAGTCGCGTAGCTGACGCGGAAATTCGGCGAAAGGCCGAAGGCCGCGCCAAAGACAACGGCAACGCCGGTTTCTTCCAGCAGGGCGGTGGCAAACACCTCGTCATTCGAAATGACAGTGCCGCCCGGGGTGGCCTTGCCGATGCAGCCCGAAATGTCGGGGTAGACGTAAAATGCGCCTTCGGGGTTCGGGCAGGTCACGCCTGCGGCCGCGTTCAGCATCGACACCACCAGATCGCGGCGGCGTTCGAACAGCTTGCGATTCTCGGCCAGAAAACCCTGCGGCCCGGTCAAGGCCTCCAGCGCCGCGTATTGGCTGACCGAACAGGGGTTGGAAGTGGACTGGCTCTGGATCGTTCCCATTGCCTTGATCAACGCCACAGGCCCCCCGGCATAGCCGATGCGCCAGCCGGTCATGGCGTAGGACTTCGACACGCCGTTGCAGGTCAGGGTGCGGTCGTACAGGGCGGGTTCCACCTGTGCGGGCGTGCAGAAGGTGAAATCGCCAAAGACCAGGTGTTCATACATGTCATCCGACATGATCCAGACATGCGGGTGGCGCAGCAGCACATCGCAGAGCCCGCGCAGCTCTTCCCAAGTATAGCCCGCCCCCGTGGGGTTGGACGGGCTGTTGAAGATGAACCACTTGGTCTTGGGTGTAATCGCAGCTTCCAACTGTTCGGGCGTCAGCTTGAAATTCGTCTCGATCCCGGCGACGACGGGCACGGGCGTACCCCCTGCCAGAAGCACCATGTCGGGATAGCTGACCCAATAGGGCGCGGGGATGATGACCTCGTCCCCCGGGTTGCAGGTGGCCATAAGCGCATTGTAGAGGATCTGTTTGCCCCCCGTGCCAACCGTGATCTGCTGGGGCGTGTAGGTCAGGCCGTTTTCACGCAGGAACTTGGCGCAGATCGCGGCCTTCAGTTCTGGGATGCCGTCGACGGCGGTGTATTTCGTCTTGCCGGCAGCAATCGCGCGCACCGCGGCATCCTTGATGTTCTGCGGCGTGTCGAAATCCGGCTCTCCTGCGCCAAGGCCGATCACATCCTTGCCCTCGGCCTTCAGCTGGGCCGCCTTGGTGGTGACGGCGATGGTGGGCGAGGGTTTCACGCGGGCCAGCGTGTCGGACAGGAAAGGCATCATCGGCTCCCGGTTTGTCATTTCCGATCCAAGCTCTTATGGTCGGGCCCCCAAGCGATCAAGCGTTATCAGGATGAAGGAGAGGCAAGATGGCGGAAAGCAGCGAGGCAACCGGCTGGTTCGATGCGGATGTGGCCACGTTCGGTGACCGGTTGGCCGGCGCCCGCGAGGCGGCAGGGCTGAGTCAGGAGCAGCTTGCCAAGCGCCTTGGCGTGCGGCTGACCACGGTTCAGGCTTGGGAGGACGATGCCTCGGAACCCCGGGCAAACCGTTTGCAGATGATGGCGGGCATGCTCAATGTCTCGATCCGCTGGTTGCTGACGGGCGAGGGCGAGGGGCTGGATGCCCCGGCAAGCCCCGGAACGTTGTCCGATACCGCGCAGGCCGCGCTGAAGGATCTGGGCCGGATTCGCGCACAGATGCTGGCGCTGGCCACCGAAATGGGGCAGATGGAAAAGCGGCTGCGCCATCTGTTGCGCAACGGGGAATGACAGGATGACCGAAACTGCGGAAGCCCGCCTGAAACGCATGCGCATGCGGTCGTGGCGGCGGGGGACGAAAGAGATGGATCTGGTGCTGGGCCCCTGGGCCGATGAGCATCTTGCCGGCTTGTCCCCCGACAGGCTGGATCTTTTTGACCGGCTTCTGGAAGAGAACGATCAGGATCTGATGGCCTTTATCCTTGGCCAGGCGGAACCCCCGGCCGAGCTTGCGGCCTTTCTGGCCGAAATTGCCGAATTCGCCCGGGCTCGGCTGCAAAAGGGCTGAATGTTCCAGTCAAGTTTACCAAATGTTTTTGGTTTGTGCTGATTCTGCCTTTGGTTTCACGAAGGCGGAGAGGACGAATGACCCTGCAATCCCCAGTGCTGGACGGTTCGCAGAAGCTTTTGCATGTCGGTTATCTGGAAAGCCTCGCTCTTGTCGAACGGTTGCACCGGCTGCTGCTTGACGTCATCAAGGATGAATTCGAACGGCTTGGCCTGCTGGACATAAATTCCGTTCAGGCGCTGCTTCTGTTCAACATCGGCGAGAATGAGGTGACGGCGGGGGAGTTGAAGACCCGCGGCTTCTATCAGGGGTCGAACGTCAGCTATAACCTGAAAAAGCTGGTCGAACTTGGCTACATGCATCATCAGCGGTCGGAACTTGACCGCCGGTCAGTGCGGGTGCGGGTCACGGAAAAGGGCCGGCGCATCCAGTCCACGCTGGCTGACCTGTTCCAGCGCCATGCCGAAATAATGCAGCGCAAATCCATCACCGATGCTCAGGCGATGGATGGCGTGAACCATTGCCTGCGTCGGGTGGAACGGTTCTGGATGGATCAGATCCGCTATATCTATTGACGGCGCCACAGCCACGCATGGGTTGCCAGCCGCCCCTGCGCCTTGGCCAGAAGCCGATTGCCAAGGCCCCGGCGGGGGATCTGCCCGCTGGCCAGACGGTCCACCGCCACTTCGGGCGGACAGGGGCGCCCGGTGACGGGATCATGATAGCGCGGATAGGCAATCAGCGCGGCATGCACCAGATGATCCAGGGACGGGCGGGGTTGCAGGCTGCCATCTGGCTTGCGCAGCCGCCGGGCCGGAACGGGTCCAAGATCGCGCGTCAGTCCCCAGCCGGCATAGAACGGTGTGCCGAGGCAGGTCACGGGTTTGCCCCGCATCAGCGCCTCAAAGCCCAGTAGGCTGGTCATGGTCCAGACCTCGTCGCAGGCAGCGATCAGGGCCACAGGATCGGCGGCATGTGCCACCACATCGGCCAGCCGTGCCCGATCTTCATCCGCCACGACCCCGGGCCGCAGGCCGGCCTCGACATCGGGATGGGGTTTGTAGACGATCACCGCGCCCGGGTTTGCCGCCCGCGCCGCCTGCAACAGCGCAAGATTGCTGCGCACGTCGCCTGCGCCAGCACGGATCGAGGCGTCATCTTCTACCTGCCCCGGCACCAGAACCCGCTGCCCGGCAGGCAGGTTGGGCAGGGGGGCGGACAGATTGTATTTTGACAGGCCTGCCGACACCACCGCCGCACGAAGGCGCTCTGCC
>JALQTL010000098.1 GCA_023260935.1 Paracoccaceae bacterium | reverse complement strand
CCACCGTGAAGGGGTCGCTTGTCCAGTTCTGGCCATCCACCGGCACCACATCGGTATGGCCCGACAGCACAACACCCCCCGCTTCCCATGGTCCGACATGGGCAAAGAGCGCTGCCTTGGTGCCATCGGGGTGCCATTGACGATGCGCGGTGATGCCATGGCTTGCCAGATAACCCTCGACCCAGTCGATCAGGGGCAGGTTGGTATCGCGGCTGACGGTGGGGAAGGAAACCAGCTTTTCCAGAATCTCAAGCGCCGAAAGCCGCTTTGCCATGACCTGTTCACTCCCTGCCCTGTTGTCTTGCCATGGCATGAAACTGCGCTGCGAATTCAGGCAAGGTCAAGCCCGCCCGACCTGACGTAGGGTCAGCCGGAAATCGCGGCTTGCGGGATTCGAAAAAATCTCTAACACTTGGCGAAATGAACCGACCAGCAACGACTGGCCAAAAATAAAACAGAATAAAAACAAAACACTGGGGAGTGTTCTATGGCCGATGGGGCCGCGCCCGTCCTTGAAGTCAAGGCGCTTAAGACCGTTTTCCGCACCCGCGGCGGCGAAGTTCATGCTGTAAACGATGTCAGCTTCCATTTGCGCCCCGGCGAACTCTTGGGTGTGGTCGGGGAAAGCGGTTCCGGCAAATCGGTGACGATGATGTCGCTGATCCGGCTGCTGCCCTCGCCACCGGCCGATATCCGGGCGGGCGAGGTGCTGTTGAAGGGCGAAGATATCCTGAAGCTGGATGAGGACGGGCTGCGCAAGGTGCGTGGCGCGCGGGTGGGATTCGTGTTTCAGGATCCGATGACCAGCCTGAACCCGGTCTTCACCGTCGGCAACCAGATCACCGAGCCTTTGCGCAAGCACAAGGGCATGACCCGCGCCGAAGCCGAGGCCCGGGCGGTGGAGCTTCTGGAACTGGTGGGCATTCCCGATGCACGCAAGCGGCTGACCAGCTATCCGCACCAGTTTTCGGGCGGGATGCGGCAGCGGGTGATGATCGCCATTGCGCTGGCCTGCGACCCCGATGTGCTGATTGCCGATGAACCGACAACCGCGCTGGATGTCACGATTCAGGCGCAGATCCTGGAACTGGTGAAAGACCTGCGCCAGAAGCTGGGCATGGCGATTGTCTGGATCACGCATGATCTGGGCGTCATCGCGGGCATCGCTGACCGGGTGATGGTGATGTATGGCGGTCAGGTGGTGGAACAGGCCCCGGTCAAGGAATTGTTCGGCAACCCCCAACACCCCTATACGCGGGCCCTGCTGAAGACCATCCCGTCACTGACCGGGGAACGCGAGGCGCGGTTGCAGGTGATCGAAGGCCAGCCACCTATTCTGGGGGCGGCCCCCACGGCCTGCCCCTTCCGCGCCCGCTGCCCCCATGCCTTTGCCCGCTGCGAGGCGGAAAACCCGCAACGGCGCGCGATTGACGGCCGGGCCGTGGGTCAGGGCCATGATGTTGCCTGCCATTGGAACGCCGACGCCCGCCAGCCCGAAGGCGCCGAGGTTACCCATGCTTGACGCCACCCCGCCCAAGGCCGCAGCAACCAATGCGCTGGTTCAGGTGCGTGACCTGAAGATGTATTTCCCCATCTATACCGGGCTGTTGCGTCGCCATACCGGCGATGTGAAAGCGGTGGATGGCGTGAGCTTTGATATCCTTCAGGGCGAAACGCTGGGGCTGGTGGGGGAATCCGGCTGTGGCAAATCCACTGTCGGGCGCGCGCTCTTGCGGCTTTACGAACCCACGGGTGGCAGTGTGGTGATCGGCGGCACCGATGTGGCGCATCTGGATGCCGAAGCGCTGCGCAGGGCGCGGCCGCAGATGCAGATGGTGTTTCAAGATCCGCAGGCCAGCCTGAACCCGCGGATGAGCCTTGCCGATATCATCGGAGAGCCGCTGGAGGAACACACCGACTGGGACAGCGCGCGCAAACTGGCCCGGATTTACGAGCTGATGGATGCGGTCGGCCTGAACCGCCGCTTTGCCAACCGCTATCCGCATGAATTTTCCGGCGGGCAGCGCCAGCGGATCGGGATCGCGCGGGCGCTTGCGCTGAAGCCGAAGTTCATCGTTTGCGACGAACCCATCGCGGCGCTGGATGTCTCGATTCAGGCGCAGGTGGTGAACCTGCTGGAAGACCTTCAGGACGAATTCGGGCTGACCTATCTGTTCATCAGCCACGATCTTTCGATGGTGCGCCACATCGCCGACCGGGTGGCGGTGATGTATCTGGGGCGCATTGCCGAACTGTCGCCGCGCGATGCGCTTTATTCCCGCCCCCTGCACCCTTATGCCGAGGCGCTTTTGTCCGCCGTGCCAGAGCCGGACCCCAGCCTTGCCCGCGCCAGGGAGCGGATCATCCTGAAGGGCGATGTGCCCTCGCCGGCCAATCCGCCCAAAGGGTGCACCTTCTGCACCCGCTGCCCCCGGGTGATGGACATCTGCCGGCAAGTCAAACCCGATCTGGCCGAGGTGGAACCCGGCCGGCTGGTGGCCTGCCATCTCTATTCCGACAACGCCGGATCAACCGGCGGAGCCGAGGTCAAAGAGCGCAACCAACAAGGAGTGTCGCAATGAAAATGAGAACCGCCCTTCTGGGCGCTGCCGCCTGCATGGCCTTCGCGCCGGCAGCCTTTGCCGAGCGGGGGACAGACGGGAACGTCAAAGTCCTGTATTCGCAGGCTGTTTCGATCATGAACGCCTATCTTTCGTCCGGCACGAAGGATGTGGAAGTGGGCAGCCTTGTGCTGGAACCGCTGGCGGGGTTCGATGAAACGGGTGCGGTCTTCCCGCGCCTGGCGGCCGAACTGCCCAGCCTTGAAAACGGCGGGATTTCGGAAGACCAGACCTCGATCACCTGCTCAGCGCCGGAGTTCTGGAGCATTTCCAGACCAGACATGATGACTGCAACAGCCATCTGTTTCCAGTTGTATTCCGCTGCGGTGAAGACGTCGCTGGGAGTGATATCCAGCGCTTCATAGCCGCTATAACGCTTGTAG
>JALQTL010000072.1 GCA_023260935.1 Paracoccaceae bacterium | reverse complement strand
GTTCTTTTGTGTCCTTCCCCCCGAAGGCACCACCTAGAGGAAGCCAGATGTCCAAGACCAAGAAAAACGAATTCCGCCCCGATGACTTCGTCGTCTATCCGGCCCATGGTGTCGGCCGGATCGTGTCGATCGAAGAGCAGGAAGTCGCGGGGCTGCGACTGGAAATGTTCGTCATCTCGTTCGAGAAGGACAAGATGACCCTGCGGGTTCCCACGCACAAGGCGACGGAAATCGGCATGCGCCCCTTGTCGGCGCCCGATGTGGTTTCCAAGGCGCTGGATACGCTGAAGGGCAAGGCCAAGGTCAAGCGTGCCATGTGGTCGCGCCGGGCGCAGGAATACGAACAGAAGATCAACTCTGGCGATCTGATGGCCATTGCCGAGGTTGTGCGCGACCTGTACCGCAATGACGATCAGCGCGAGCAATCCTATTCCGAGCGGCAGCTTTACGAAGCTGCGCTGGAACGGCTGACCCGCGAAGTGGCGGCGGTGTCCGGTGTGGATGCCGGTGCCGCTGCAAAGCAGGTGGATGACGTGCTGCTCAGCCGCGCGGCCTGACGTTTTTTCTTACGGTTGGATAACGGGCGGCCTTCTGCAAACGGGCCGCCCTTTTTCATGCGTGCAGGGCAAGTTCGGCTGCCAGCAGGCAGGCGGTAAAGGCCATCTGCTGTGCTGCCCCCAAGATATCGCCGGTCTGCCCGCCGATGCGGGTTTGTGCCAGCCCCGCCACAAGAAGTGCAGCCAGGCTGACCGCACCCGCCATGCCCGCGACAACGGCCGCGTCCTGCATCAGCGCATACGTCAGCAGCAGCGCCAGACCGCTGGCCATGAGCGCCGACCAAAGGCGCGGCCTTCCCACCCCGGCAGACAGCCCGCCTTGGCGCGCATTGGCCATGCTGGCCATGAGAACCGCCATCGGCGCGCGTGACAGGGCCCCGGCCGCAATCAGCGCCGTCCATTGGCCCGCCATAAGCAGCGACCCGGTCAGCGACCAGTTCGTAAGACTGATGATCAGCAGGGCCAGCATGCCATAAGTGCCGATCCGGCTGTCTTTCATGATTTCCAGCCGCTTTTCCCGCGTCCAGCCGCCAAAAAGACCATCGGCGGTGTCGGCAAGCCCGTCTTCGTGAAGGGCGCCGGTCAGAACCATGCCCACCCCCATGACGACAGCCGCCGCCACTCCGCTGCTTGCCCCGGCGGCGATCAGGCCCAGCCCCGGCAGCAGGGCAAGGGACGCAATGATCACCCCCACGATGGGCCAGGTCCATGCCGCTTCGGGGCGGTGACGTCCCGTTGCCGGAACGGGCAGCCTGGTCAGCAGGCCAAGGCCGGAAAGCACATCATGCAGTGGCTGCATCGCGATGTCGCGCATCGGCTGAAACTTGTCCCATTTGGCTGGCCTTTCGCGGCTCCACTCTGTAGCCAAGAGCACAACGTGTTGCAATCAGGGATCAAGCCGTGACCATTGCCCTTCAGAGCCTTTCCGATTTTCGCGCAGCACTTCAGGCGCTTCCGGTGCCGGATGCGGCGGCCATGGCAGCGGCCCGGGCGCGGGATGCCCAGCTGACAAAGCCCCCGGGCGCTCTGGGCCGGCTGGAGGATCTGGCGGTGTGGATGGCAGGGTGGCAAGGGCGCGAAAAGCCCGTGGCGGATCGGCCGCAGGTTGTGATCTTTGCGGGAAATCACGGAGTTGTCGCCAAGGGCGTGTCGGCCTTTCCGGCTGAGGTGACGGTGCAGATGGTGGCCAATTTCCGAGCCGGCGGGGCTGCCATCAACCAGTTGTCGCGCCAGTTCGGCGCACAGATGTCGGTCGAGGAAATCGATCTGGACCGGCCCACCCGGGATTTTACCCAAGCGCCCGCGATGGACGAGGCAGAACTGCTGGCCGCGCTTAACCGCGGCTGGGAGGCTGTTGATCCCAAGGCTGACCTTCTGGTGGTGGGCGAGATGGGGATCGGCAATACAACCTCGGCTGCGGCCATATGTGCGGCCCTGCTGGGCGGGGAAGGGGCACAATGGGTGGGGCGCGGGACGGGCGTGGATGATGCCGGTCTGACGCGCAAGGCGGCTGTGGTTGATGATGGGCTGCGGTGTCATGCCGGGGCTATCGGCGACCCTCTGAGGGTTCTGCAATGTCTGGGCGGCCGCGAGATTGCGGCCATGACGGGGGCAATTGCACGAGCAAGGTTGCTGCGGATACCGGTCATCCTTGATGGCTTCATATGCTGTTCTGCCGCATTGGTGCTTGAGCGGATGGTTGCAGGTGCGCTGGATCATTGTCTGGCCGGGCATGAAAGCGCCGAAACGGCGCATCCGCGCGTGCTTGCCGCGCTTGGGAAAGAGCCCATCCTGTCACTACGGCTGCGTCTGGGTGAAGGCTCTGGTGCCGCCCTGGCCATTGCCATCGTTCAGGGCGCCCTTGCCTGCCATGGTGGAATGGCGACTTTTGGAGAGGCCGGGATTGCCGAGGGCTAGGCGATAGGCTCTGCGGGGCGATCAGCCCCGCGGCATGGCCAGCGTGACCAATCGGCCGCCCTTTTGATAGCGCACTTCGCTGGCCGTGATCGCCTGCACGGTGCCACCATCGACGCTATCGCCCACGCGAACTTTCTTGTAGCGCCCGTTCGATTGCCGGATCAGAGCATAGCGCTTGGATTGCGTTCCATAAACGCCGATCAGGTTGGTCTGGCTCAGGTTGATGGCATTCACATAGGTGGCATTCTTGGCGACGTTGGCGCGTGTTGGAATGCGCGGCGCGGCCGAGGCAACCTCGGGCTCACTGTCGGCCTCTTCCTCGGGCGCGGCCTTTCCTGGGGCTGCTGCTTCCGGCCGGGCGGTGCGGTTTGGCTGGGTGGCGGCGGCAACTGCTGCCTGAACAGCGTTCTGCATGCTGCGCGGGCGTGGCGCGGGCACCCGCGATACCGATACCGCCAGCGGGCTGGTGTTGGCGACGGCTTCGGCAACGGCAGCTTCCGTGGCCGCCGATGCCGCCACGGCCTGCACCGCAAGCGAAGCGGCATCGCTGGTACGCCGGGCGGTTTCGCCTGCGGCCAGAATGCTGGCCGGGCGCAGGCGTGGGCGCAGGCTGGCGAAGCGGCTGTCCTCGGCGGGGGCGAGCGAGGCATCATCCTCGCCCCCGGCGGGGGCAGCCGGCACCAGATCAGCAGGGCGCGTCCGCGGACGTGCCGATTGCAGGGCAGGGTCGGCGGCAAAGGTTTCGGTCGGGGTAACGGCCGTTGCCGCGGCCTCGGCCGCCGGGGCGGCCGCGTCGCCCGCGGGGGGCGCCACAGTTGCGGCGGCTGCCTCGATGGCGGCGGGACGCTGCGGCGGAAGGATCGCCGGCCTGCCGGCAACCAGCGTCACGCCTTCGGGGGTCGTGATCCCTTCGGCCGTCGGGATGATCCGCCCGTTTTCATCAAAGCGGTATACCGTGCCAAACGGCGGCGGTGGCATCTGGGGGCCTGGCAATGTGTCGCCCGAGGCGGCAGGTGCTGCAAGCGTCAGCGGATCGGTGACCCTTGGAAGCGCATCCATCCCGGCCAGAAAGATTTCATCCTGACCTTCGGGGCCGGGTTGGGTGGCTGCGCCGACCTGACCGTCAAGCCCGGTCTGCGGGGCAGGATCAACCGTTGCAACCTCTTCGGCCGGGGGGGCCTCGGACGGGGCAGGCGGGGCGACGGCGGCCGGTTCCGCCGCGTCGGCTGACGGCGCGGTGGCATCCGCCACAACCTGATCGGCGACAAGATTTGCCACCTCATCCACCGTCGGGTCCGCAATGGCATCGGATGCGCCATTTGCAGTGATTTCGGGGGCATCGGGCGCCGCGCCCGGCACGAAATCGGCCGGATCCTGCATGTCGGCCAGCATTTCGTCATCCGGGGCGGGAATATCGCCCGGGGCCGCGGGCAGGCTGGCGACGTCTTCCTGCTGCTGGAGTGTTTCCAGCGGGTCGTTCGCCCCCAGATAGACAGAGGACAGTGCCGCCACGACGGCCAGCAAAACCAGCAGGATGCCAGTCAGGATCAGCCCCAGAAAGCGCGGCTTGCCGCGTTGCGGTGCCTTGCGCCCACCCAAACCCAAAGCCAGCGAATCCGGGCTGACATCGGCTGCCGAGGTGGCGCCCGGCGTCACGGCCGCCCTCGCGGGCCCGGCGGCGGGTCTGTTGTTCCGTGTGCCCGGAATGGTGGGCGAGGTCACAAGGTTGCGCATCCCCTTGGCCGACTTCGCCGGGGCAACGGTCTGGGGCGCCGAAGGCGGATCGCCCGGCATGCGGGGCGGCGGCGGCACCGGATCGTCATAGCTGAACTTCGGCTGGCGCGCTGCGGGCTTTTCGGGTGGCGGCTTGGCACCCGCCGGGCGCGGCACTGTAGGGGCAGTCACGGTGGGGGCCGGTGCGGCACCGCCAAGCGGGTTGACGGCGAGAGCCGGGGGCAGCTTCTGGTCTGCGGCACCGGCGCTGCGGGCAGGCGGGAAGGGCGCCTCGGCCGATCTGCGGCTGGCAAAGGCCGCAAGGGCGGCGGAAGAGGGCGCCGGGGGCAGATCATCGTCAAGCACGGATATTGCGGGACGTTCGGTTACTGCCGCCGGCGCATCCTTCTTGGGCGCGGGGGGCATGTCATCTTCGGGCACGTCCAGCGCCATCGGGGCTTCGTCAGCCTCGTGATCCGCGGCCGGGATATCTTCCGGGGCTGGATTGGCGCGTGCGGAAGGCTCGGGGGCTTTTGCCGCCGTAGCCTCAACCGGTTGCGGCGCAGGTTCGGGCAGGCTTTCGGGTGCCGGTGCCGGCTCTGGCTCCGTTACCTGTTCGATTGCCGGCTCGGGAACGGGCTCGGCTGCCGGCTTTGCGGCGGGCATTTCTTCGGCCGGCGGCGCCGGCTCTGGTTCGGGTTTTGCCTCGTCTGCCGGCTTCGGGATCTCGCGCGTGATGATGCGGATCGCCTCACTGTCACGCTCAACCTTTTCGGATTTCTTCGGCCCGGCCGAGGCGGCCGCAGTTGTGCCAAAGAATGGCTCTCCGGCAAAGCCGCCATCGGGGATGGCGACAAAGGACACGGGGTTGAACCTGTGTTCCGTGGCAAAACCCTCGGCCTCGGCCAGGGTTTCCTTGGCGACCACTGCCACCCGCAGGGTACTGCCGCTGCCGGACCAGTCGTAAACCAGATCTTCGACCGCATAGGGCGTGCGCCCGACAAGGGCTGCCTCAATCTGGGCGCGACGGTCATCGTCGGTCGGGCCCGGTGCCTCCACCTCGGTGTAAAGGATCTGTGAATTCGGGATCACCAGCTTCGTGGAGATGCCCTTCGGTGCCAGCCCAAGGGCCGTGCTGCGCAAATATTCCAGCGCGGCGGGCAGATCGGGATCGGAAAAGGTGGTGTGCCCGACATCCAGCCAGCCCCGTGCCGTACGGTGCAAGAGCGTGACGCCATCTTCTGTCAGGTTCAGCGCAAAACTGGGTTTCATATCCGGCGTCTAGCATGTGGAGAAAGGCACGGGAACGGCCCAATCGTGCCAAGCACTTCCTACAGCAGCTTTTTGCCGAAAGAAAGAAAAAGCCCATACAGGGGCCAAGCCTTTGCTTGCCATTCGCGTCTTGGGAATGGGACACCTTTCATGTCGCAAGGATAGGAGTATCACCATGCGCATCTTCAAGACCTGTTCGATCATCGTTGCCTGCCTTCTGCCCGCATCTCTGCCCGCTTTTGCACAGCAAGGGCATATGGGGGGGCATATGGCGGGCCAGATGCAAGGCCAGATCACCGTGACCGGCGAGGGGGTGGTTGAAGGGATGCCCGATATGGCGATCCTGTCGCTGGGGGTCACGACACAGGGCGACACGGCGGCCGAGGCGATGGCCGCCAATACCGCAGCGCTTGCCACGGTGCTGGAACGCCTGAAGGCAAGCGGCATCGATGAACGCGATTTGCAGACATCGAACCTGTCACTGAACCCCAACTGGTCGAATTACGACAGCTCTTCGGGGCAGAAGATCACCGGCTATACCGCGTCCAACCTGCTCAGCGTGCGGGTGCGTGCGCTGCCGGCCCTTGGTGGGGTGATCGATGCCGCCATTGCCGACGGGGCCAATGCTCTTAACGGTCTGACCTTCGCTCTGTCCGAGCCGCGTCCGGCGCTGGATGCCGCGCGCAAGGCCGCGGTCGTGGATGCACGCGCCAAGGCAGAGCTTTTGGCGGCCGCGGCAGGGGTTGGCCTTGGCCCGATCCTGTCGATCACCGAAAGCGGCGGCGCCCCGGTGCCCGGTCCGATGTTCCGCGCCGAGGCGATGATGAGCGATGCCGTCCCGGTTGAGGCAGGAACGCTCTCGACCAAGGCGGTTGTCACCATCGTCTACCAGATCACGCAGTAAGGACGGTCGGGAAGGGCGCAGGGGGTTCCTGCGCCCAGAACCCGGGCGTCAGGCGGTTGCCTTGGTCATGGCCTGATCCAGATCGGCAATGATGTCGGCGACATCCTCGATCCCGATCGATACGCGCACCACATTCGGCCCGGCTCCGGCCTTGATCTGCTGATCCTCGGTCAGTTGGCGGTGGGTGGTCGATGCTGAATGGATGATCAGGCTGCGGGTGTCGCCCAGATTGGCCACATGGCTGAACAGGTTGAGGTTGTTGATCAATTTAACGCAGGCGTCATAGCCGCCCTTCAGCGCAAAGGTGAACAGCGCGCCCGCGCCCTTTGGGCAGATCCGTTCGATACGGTCATGATAGGGGCTGGACGGCAGCCCCGCATAGGTGACGTATTCCACGCGCGGATCGGCCTCCAGCCACTTGGCGACGGCCTGTGCATTTTCGACATGGCGCTGCATGCGCAGGCCCAGCGTCTCGATCCCCATCAGCGTGTAATGGGCGCCCTGAGGGTTCATCGTCATGCCCAGATCGCGCAGACCGACCGCGATGGAATGGAAGGTGAAGGCCATCGACCCGAGCGCCGGGTGGAAAGCCAGCCCGTGATACGCAGGTTCGGGTTCGGAGAGCGAGGGGAACTTGCCGCTGGCCGACCAGTCGAACTTGCCCGAATCCACCACGATCCCCCCGGTAACGGTGCCATTGCCGGTCAGGTATTTGGTGGCCGAATGCACCACCAGCGTGGCGCCATGCTTGATCGGGTTGCACAGATAGGGGCTGGCCGAGGTGTTGTCGACGATCAGCGGAAGGCCGACCTTGTTGGCAACCGCCGCCACGGCATCCAGATCGGTGATATAGCCGCCGGGGTTGGCGATGGATTCACAGAAGATCGCGCGGGTATCGTCATCGACGGCGGCTTCCAGCGCGGCCAGATCGTCGAAATCCACGAATTTGGCCGACCAGCCGAAGCGTTTAATCGTCTGGCTGAACTGGGTCATCGTGCCGCCGTAAAGCCGCGTGCTGGCAATGATGTTGCGGCCCGGACTCATCAGCGGGAACAGCGACATGATCTGAGCCGCGTGGCCGGATGAACAGCAGATCGCCCCGGCGCCGCCTTCCAGTGCGCAGACCCGGTTCGCAAGAGCGCTGATGGTGGGGTTCGTCAGGCGCGAATAGATGTAGCCAACCTCTTGCAGGTTGAACAGGCGCGCCGCATGATCGGCATCCTTGAAGACATAAGCGGTGGTCTGATAAATCGGGATCTGGCGTGCCCCGGTCGCTGGATCGGGTTCGGCCCCGGCATGGATGGCCAGCGTGTCAAAGCCGTATGTTGGCGTGTCGGTCATGGAATCCTCCCCTGTTGGCTGGCGCGAAGACTACGGTGCCGCGAAGGGGGCGGCAACGGGAAAGGGCGTTGTGTCAGCCGCCTGATCGTTTAGGTTTGCCACGAGGAGGAGTTACCGATGCTGACACCCTTTCATCTGGCCATCCATGTGCGTGATCTGGACGAGGCGCGTGCCTTTTATGGCGGCGTTCTGGGCTGCGCGATCGGCCGGTCTGCCCCGACATGGGTGGATTTCGCCTTTTTCGGGCACCAGCTGAGCCTGCATCTGGGCGAGCCTTTCGCCAATGCGCCAACCGGCAAGGTGGGAGACGCGATGGTGCCCATGCCGCATTTCGGGGTGGTACTGCATCTGGACGATTGGCGCACCCTTGCAGACAGGCTGACCGCCGCGGGGGTAGAGTTTGTTCTGCCCCCCTCGGTCCGTTTCAAGGGCGAACCGGGTGAACAATGGACGATGTTCTTTCGCGACCCCAGCGGAAACCCGATCGAGATCAAGGGGTTCCCGACCCCAGAAGGCGTGTTTGCACATTAGGGCGGGCCGGTCAGGCCCGGGCTGACCGGGCCGCGCCGATCAGCGCATTTGCCATGACATCAAGTTCAGGAATAGTCAGCCGCGCGGGCAAACGCACGTCGCAGGCGCGCATCAGCATGGCGCGGGTGCGTGGCAGATCTGGTGTCTGGCCCAGAAACTGCCAGTTCCAGAAGGCGCGGGCATTGCCTTCTGACAGGCCGAAGACCTGAACCGAAACGCCGCGCTGCTTGGCTGCGCGCTGGAAGGCAAGAGCCTGCGCATCGGTCCAGTCGCCGGAGAGGTTGAACTGGATGGAATCCGGCGCGCGTTCTTCGGGCGGCAAGGCCGCCGGCACCGACAGCAGGCCCGATCCGTTCAGGAGGGAGGCCATATAGTCATGGTTGCGCCGCCCATCGGCCACGCGCCGCGCGATTTCAGGCAGTTGCGGCCGGATCACCGCCGCCGAAAGGTTCTGCATCCGCAGGTTATAGAGCGGCAGGCGGTTCTGCCAGTGGCAGAAGCTGTTCTGAAAACCGGGGTGCTTTTTCCAGTTTTCCTCATAGGCGCCAGACATGATCACCGCGCGGGCGGCAATCTCGGGGTCATCCGTGACCAGAATGCCGCCTTCGCCGGCGTTGACCAGCTTGTAGGATTGAAAGCTGAAGCAGCCGACCTTGCCGATGGTGCCGATGTTACGCCCGCCCCATACCGTGCCAAGCGAATGCGCTGCATCCTCGATCACCGGAATTCCGGCGGCATCGGCCAGTTCCATGATCCGGTCCATGTCGGATGTATGGCCGCGCATGTGGCTGATCATTACCGCCGAGGCATCGGGTAGCTTTGCGGCAAAATCTTCCAGATCAATGCGATAGTTTTCGCCCACTTCAACCAGAACCGGCGTGCAATCGGCATGGACAATCGCCGAAGGCACCGCCGCAAAGGTAAAGGCGGGGATCAGGACACGCGCGCCACGGGGCAGGTCCAGCGCCTTGAGTGACAGGAACAAGGCCGCCGAACAGGACGATACGGCAAGCGCATAGCGGCTGCCCAGAAGGGCTGCGAACTCTTCTTCCAGCAGGGCCACGGGGGCATCTTTGGCGGCCGTGTAGCGAAACAGATCCCCCGAAGACAGCAACCGGTCAATCTCGGCCCGGGCGGCCTCGGGGATCGGTTCGGCGTCATAGGTGTTCGGGGGAAGGATCTGTCCGTCGGGCGCCATGGTTTTTCCTTAAGATCAGTTTAAGGAGTCCTTAAACTGTTGCGCCCGAAAATTCCAGTGACAAGTTCAAGACAGCACAGGGCTGCCCATCACACCCCGAGCCTGTCGCGCATCGAATACCACGTCATCGCAAGTGCCAGCAGCGGCCAGCGAAGGGCTACACCGCCCGGAAAGCGCGGTTGCGGCAGGTTGGCCAGCAGGTCGAACCCCTGCGCCTGCCCGTCGATGGCCTGCGCCATCAGCTTGCCGGCCAGGGTCGCCATGGCTACCCCATGCCCCGAATAGCCCGAGGCGGAAAGCGTGTTGGCCGCGGGGCGGGCAAAGCAGGGCATCCGGTTCATGGTGATGGCCAGTGTGCCGCCCCAGGCATGGGTGATCTGCACATCCCGCAACTGGGGATAGACCTGAAGCATGGGTTTCAGCACGGCCTTGCGCACATCGGGAAAGCGGTAGCCATAGCTTTCGCCGCCCCCGAAAAGCAGCCGGCCATCTTCGGACAGGCGCCAGTAATTGACCACGAATTTCGTAT
>JALQTL010000341.1 GCA_023260935.1 Paracoccaceae bacterium | reverse complement strand
GATCGCTGCGGGAAGGCGGCGGGGGGTGCTGCCGGTGGTCAGCGCCAGATGATCATAGCCGATCACCTCTGCCCCCGCTGTGACGGTGCGCGCGGCCGTGTCGATGGCGGTGACCCGCTGGCCCAGCTTCAGCGTGATCTTCTGATCTGCCCAGAAAGAGGGGGCGCGCAGCCATAGGCGCTCTTCCTCCATCTCGCCCAGAAGATAGGCTTTTGACAGGGGAGGGCGCTGATAGGGGGGCGCGGGTTCTTCGCCGATCATGGTGATCTGGCCCTGATGCCCCGATGCCCGCAGCTTGGCCGCCAGAGCAGCGCCCGCCTGACCTGCGCCGACAATCACGATGTGCATGGCCAAATCCCTCTGGTCGCCCTTGGGGGCGGACCCTATATCGTGGGGCCAAGGAAACGCAACGCGAGAGGGACTTACCCATGACGATTTCTGTCGGCGATACGCTGCCCGATGCCACCCTGATCCGGCTGGGCGCCTCGGGGCCCGAGGCGGTTTCCCTTGGTGATCTGACCAAGGGCCGCAAGGTGGTGATCTTTGCCGTGCCGGGCGCTTACACGCCGACGTGCAGTTCGGCCCATGTGCCCAGTTTCATTCGCACAAAGGCCGGTTTTGATGCGAAGGGCGTGGATGAGATCGTCTGTGTTTCGGTCAACGATCCCTTCGTCATGAAGGCCTGGGGCGAGGCGACGGGGGCCACGGCGGCGGGAATTGGCATGCTGGCGGATGCGGATGGCAGCTTTACCAAGGCCATCGGGCTTGATTTCACCGCCCCGCCCGCCGGGCTGTTCGGGCGGTCAAAGCGCTATGCGCTTTATGCCGAAAACGGGGTGGTGAAGACCCTGCATCAGGAAGAAAGCCCAGGCACCTGCGAAATCTCGGGGGGCGAGTCGCTGCTGGCGGCGATCTGAGACACGGCCCCAAGACACGGCCTCAAGACACGGCCCGAAAATCCGGTGGGGGCGGGCTTGCCTGCCCCCTTTTCATTGTCTTCTTTGCGTCTTCCAGACGTCTTCCTTTCGTCTTCCGCCTGTCTTCCATCTCCCCGGGGGCCGGTCAGTAGCCGGCAAGCTGGTCCATCTGTCTTGCGAGCCGGATGTCGAGGTCGGAAAGCCCGTCGCAATCATGGGTGATCAGCGTTACGGTGACGGTACGATAGACGTTCGACCATTCGGGGTGGTGGTTCAGCTTTTCCGCGACAATCGCGCATTTCGTCATGAAGCCGAAGGCTTCGACGAAATTGCGAAAGAGGAAGGTCTTGGTGATCGCGTCGCGGTCCCGCACTTCGGCCCAGCCGGTGGCGATCAGCGGCAACAGCGCGGTGCGGTCTTTCAGCTTTTCGGCGGGCATCTTCGGCCTTCCCTTTGCAGGCTGCGCGGCGGTCAGTCTTCGGATTGCACTTTTCTGAACGGGCCGAAGCGCGTCAAGACCTCGATATCCTCATCGACGGCGCGGCGCTCGGCCTCCAGATACTGCGCCACGGCGGCGCGAAAGCCGGGATCGGCGATCCAGTGCAGGGAATGCACCGGGGTGGGCAGATAGCCCCGGGCCAGCTTGTGTTCGCCCTGAGCGCCGGCCTCGACCCGGGCGAGGCCCTGTTCGATGGCCCAGTCGATGGCGCGGTAGTAGCAAAGTTCGAAATGCAGGCAGGGGTGATCCTCGATGCAGCCCCAGTAGCGGCCGAACAGCGTATCGCGGCCGATGAAGTTCAGCGCGCCGGCGACCGGGCGGTCGCCATCCAGCGCAAGGACCAGCAGTATGTCGTCGCGCATGGTTTCGTGAAAGCGGTCGAAGGCGCGGCGGGTCAGGTAGGGGGTGCCCCATTTGCGCGCCCCGGTATCCTGATAGAAGGCCCAGAAGGCATCCCAGTGGCGGGGTTCGATCTGATCGCCGGTCAGCGCCCGGATCGTCAGGCCGCTGGCGGCGGCGGTGGCGCGTTCCTTGCGGATGGTCTTGCGCTTGCGGCTGGACAGATCGGCAAGAAAGCCATCGAAATCGGGGTAATCGCGGTTTTCCCAGTGGAACTGCTGGGTCACGCGGTGCAGCGTACCCTTCACCCCGGCAAGCCGGGTCGCCTCATCCCCGGTGCAGAAGGTGATGTGCAGCGACGAGAGGCGGTTCTGTTCGGTCAGCGCGATCAGGCCCTGCAACAGGGTTTCGCGGTGCTGTTCGGGGCCAAGGAAGCGGCGCCCGGTGGCGGGGGTAAAGGGCACGGCCACCTGAAGCTTGGGGTAATAGCGCCGGCCCGCGCGTTCATAGCCCTGCGCCCAGCCGTGATCGAAGATGTATTCGCCCTGACTGTGGGATTTGACGTAAAGCGGGGTTGCAGCCAGCAGGCGGCCGCTTTCCTGCAAGACGAAGGGGCGTGCGGTCCAGCCCGTGCCGGTGCCGGTCGAGCCGGATTGTTCCAGCGCCATCAGGAAGCGGTGGGTGGTGAACGGGTCCACCGGCCGGTCGGTGGCCTGTTCGGGCGCGGCAAGCGCATCCCAGTCGGCCGGGGCCACATCGGCAAGGCTTTCAAGAAGGATCAGGTCGGCCATGGCATGAGTTCCGGCGGGCGTTCTTTCCGGGGGCAGGGTTTGCGGCGTGGCAGTGCGGGGCGGAGGCCGGGGGGCTGTCTGCCCCCCGGACCCCCCGAGAGTATTTTTCAAAGGTGCAAGATGCGGCCGGGGCGGGCTTCGTCAAGCCGGCAACTGGCTGAGGTAGCCTTCGAAGGTGACATTGTCGGCCATCCGGCGGGCCTGCGCCTCTTGCTCTGGCGACCGGATCGTCCAGCACAGGATGGCCGCCCCGGATGCCTTCAGTTCCGCCACCCGGGGGCGGTTCAGATCATCGGCCTGATGGCTGATGAAGCAGGCCGCCACGGCATCGTAATCGGGGATGTCCCGCAGCCGGGCGCAGGTTTCGGGCGGCACCGGGTGCCAGTCTGCCGGATCATAGCTGGAGGTTGTCAGCCCGCGCGGGATCTGGGGTGCCAGACGGGCCATATGGGCCATCATGTCGGGGTTGAAGGACATCACCGCCACGGGCCCGGCATAGCCCGCCAGAGCCGACGCCGTGGCCCGTTCCAGCGCCCCGTCGCTGGGGCCAAGGCAAAGGGTCTGGTCCTTCAGTTCGATCAGCAGGGGCACGCGGCCGTCGATCATCTTCAGCACGCTGGCCAGCGTGGGGATGGTATCGGTGCTGTCCTTCAGCGTCAGGGCGCAAAGGTCGCTGGCCGCGCGCGTGTTGACCCGCCCGGCCGCATCGGTCAGCCGGTCCAGATCATCGTCGTGAAAGACCATGGCCACCCCGTCGGATGACAGTTGCAGATCGATCTCGATCGCATAGCCGGCGGCCACCGCGGCGCGGATGGCCGCGGGGCTGTTTTCGATCCGGCCCTGGGCCCGGTCATGCAGGGCCCGGTGTGCCACGGGAAGGCGCAGGAAGGCGGCAGGAAGGGGGGAGGTCATGGCGGGATCAGTCGATCTGGAAGATCGCCTCGATCTCGACCGCGACGCCAAGGGGCAACGAGGCGGCCGAGACGGCCGAGCGTGCATGCCGCCCGGCATCGCCAAGGGCGGCGACCAGAAAATCGGAGGCGCCGTTGATCACCTTGGGCTGGTCGGTGAAATCGGCGGTGGAGTTGACAAAGCCCACCAGCTTGACCAGCCGCGCCATGCGGTCGATCTGCCCGCCAGTGGCGGCCTTCAGCTGGGCAAGGATGGACACGGCGCAGGCTTTCGCGGCCTCGGCCCCCTGTTCCACGGTCAGGTCGGCGCCCAGCTTGCCCTTGATCAGGCCGCCTGCGTTCTGGCTGATCTGGCCCGAGATATAGACCATGTTGCCCGACACCACCCAAGGCACATAATTCGCCGCCGGGGCGGGCGCCTCTGGCAGGGTGACGCCCAGTTCGGCAAGGCGGGCTTCGATCTTCGACATCTGGCTTCTCCGTCAATTCGCGGTCTGGACTGTGGGCTGGGCGCGGCGGCGCCGGCCCGGCGGGGCCACGCTATCGGCGGGCGGGCCGGGGGGCAAGGTCAGCTTTCGCGGAAGGCGCGGGCAAAGTAATCGGTGAAGGGTTTGACCAGATAGGCCAGCGGCGTGCGCGCCCCGGTCTGGATATAGGCATCCACCGGCATGCCGGGCAGCAGGGTCTGGCCCAGACGCTCGGCCTCGGCCGCGGACAGAGAGATTTCGGCACGGTAGTAGGTGGCGTTGGTGGCGGCATCGTTCAGGGCATCTGCGGAAACGAGGGCTACCTGACCTTCCAGTTCCGGGGTGGTGCGCGATGAGAATGCCGGGAAGTGCAGGCGGACGGGCTGGCCGACATGGACTTCGTCGATGTTGATGGGGGCGATCTGGGCGGCGATCACCAGCGGGCGGTCCTGCGGCACGATATAGGCCACCGGATCGGCCGGGCGCAGGACGGCGCGGGGGGTGTTGACCGCAAGACCCAGCACCCGACCCGAAACCGGCGCGCGGATATCCAGCCGGGCGATGCGTTCGGCAAGGTTGCGGCGGCGTTCGGCCAGTTCCAGTTCCTGCGTGCCGATATCGCGCAGCTGTTCGCTGGCCTCTTCGCGGCGCTGGGCCGAGAGGCGCAGAACCTCCAGATCGATCTCTGTCACCCGGCCTTCGGATTGGGCGCGGCTGGCCGCAAGTTCGCCGACCTGACCGGCAAGCCGGGCTTCCTCGCGGCGCAGGGCCAGAACGCGGGGGGCCTGGGCAAGGCCCTTGTCCAGCAGGGATTGCTGGTTTTCCAGTTCCTCGGAGATCAGTTGCTGCTGGCGGTTCAGCGCGTCGGTCTGGGCGGCGATACCGTCGATCTGGGCCAGTGTCTGATCGCGGCGGCGCGCGAGCTGTTCGCGGGTCTGGGTCAGCGTTTCTGCCCGGGCGGCAAAGAGCCGGCGCTGGCCTTCGATCTGTTCGGCCACTTCGGGGCGCTGGTTGGCAAGCGTTACCAAGGCGGCGGGAAAGGAGATATCGGCAAGGCCGTCACGTTCCGCTTCCAGCCGGGCGCGGCGGGCCTGAACCTCGAACAACTGGCCTTCGACGATGGCCAGTTCAGAGTTGAGCATCGCCCCGTCCAGCCGCAAGAGCACATCGCCGGCGGCCACGGCATCGCCTTCGGCAACGCGGATTTCGGCAACCACCCCGCCATCGGGGTGCTGGACGATCTGCCGGTTCAGTTCCACCTCGATCCGCCCGGGGGCCACGATCGCGCCCGAGAGGGTGCTGGCGACAGACCAGTAGCCAAAGCCGCCCACGAGCAGCACCAGCGTGGCAAAGCCCAGCAGCAGCGGGCCGCGGGCACTGGCAAGCTGTGCCCCCGAGGGGGTGGGGCCGGAATTGGGGTCGTCAGGGTTGGTCACGAGACACCTCCCGGGCCCTTGGAGCGGACGATTTCGGTATGGTTGCGGACGGCGTTGCGCAACACTTCGTCCCTTGGGCCAAAGGCGCGGCGCTGGCCGTCTTCAAGGATCAGCAGCAGGTCGCATTCCTGAATGGCGGCGGGGCGGTGGGCGATGACGACGACGCTGCCCCCCGCGGCCTTGATCTGGCGGATGGCGGCGTTCAGCGCGACCGAGCCGTCATTGTCCAAGTTGGAATTCGGTTCATCCAGCACCAGCAGCAACGGGTTGCCGTAAAGCGCGCGGGCAAGGCCGATGCGCTGGCTTTGGCCCCCCGACAGGCGGTTGCCAAGGGCGGTCAGCGGGGTGTCATAGCCCTGGGGCAGGCGCAGGATCATGTCATGGGCCGCGGCGGCCTTTGCGGCGGCCACCACCTTTGCGGCATCGGGGGCGGGCGACAGCCGGGCGATGTTTTCCGAAACGGTGCCATCCAGCAGCGTTACGGTCTGCGGCAGATACCCCATGTAGCTGCCCAGCGTTTCGGGGGCGTATTGATCCAGCACCGCGCCATCAAGGCGGATCTTGCCCGCAGCCGGGCGAAGCGCGCCCACAAGCGCGCGGCCCAGCGTGGATTTCCCCGCGCCGGAGGGGCCGATGATGCCAAGCGCATGCCCCGGTTCCAGCCGGAAAGACACGCCGCGCAGCACCGGGGCCGTGGTGCCGGGCAGGACGACGGTAAGGTTTTCCACCTCGACCAGCGCGCGGGGGCGGGGGAGGGAGGTGGGCGGCGCCTCGGCCGGGTGCTGGCCCAGAAGCAGGGAAAGGTTGTGCCGGGCATCGCGCGCCCGGGTCAGGATGGCCCATTGGCCGATGGCCATTTCGATGGGCGCCAGGGCCCGGCCCATCAGGATGGACCCGGCGATCATGGCGCCTGCGGTCAGTTCGCCGCGCAGCACAAGCCACGCGCCCACCCCAAGGATGGCCGATTGCAGGAACTGGCGCAGGGTGCGGGTGGCGGTGCTGTAGCTGCCGGCATGGTCGGCATTGCCAAGGCCAAGGGCCAACGCTTCGTTCCGGGCGCGGGTCCAGCGGGTGAAGGCGGCTTCGGTCATGCCAAGGGCGCGCAGAAGCTCTGCCTCGGCCTTCAGGTGGTCTGCCATGCGTTCGGCCGCCACGCTGGCGCCGGTGGCCCGCAGGATCTGTGCCCGGCCTGTGGCCTGGTTGATCAGCGTCAGCGCCACCAGCACGGCCCCGCCCAGCGTGGCCAGCCAGCCCAGCGTGGGGTGGAACACGAAGACCGCGCCCAGAAACAGCGGTGTCCAGGGCAGATCCATCAGCGCGGCGGCAAGGGGCGACATCCAGAACCGCTGCACTGCCTCGAGGTCGCGCTGGGCGTGGACGGCGATGGGGTCATTCGGGGCAAGGGCCGCGCGTTGCAGCGAGGCGGCGAAAACCCGACGATCCAGCCGCAACTGCACGCGCGCGCCGATCCGCGCCAGAATGCGCGCCCGGGCGTGATCCAGCAGGCCCATGGCCAGGAACAGGAAGACCACCAGCACCGAAAGCGCCACCAGCGTGGGTTCGGACCGGCTGGCCAGCACCCGGTCATAGACCTGAAGCATGTAAAGCGGCCCGGTCAGCATCAGAAGGTTGATGAAGACGCTGAACAGGATGGCCGCCAGCATCAGACCGCGCGAGGCCGCCGTGATCCGCCGCAATTCGGCGCGTCCGGCCATTGCCGCATCACCGGGGCCGTGGGGAAGTGCCATCTGCCTATGGTCCTTTCGTGCCGCGTCCGGCGGGGTGTTGCCGTCTGATTCTCGCTCAACCCGGCGGCGGGGGCAATCCCGCCGTTGTTTTCCGCCGCTGTCGCCTATATCAACTTTCGGCAACAGTCGGGGCGGGCAACGGTCGGGGCTGGACACCGCGGGTCGGCTCGGAAGATACTGGATAGATGACCTTCATTACTGCACCGTTGCGCCGTCTTGGCGTCTTTCACGTTCTTGTTGCGGCCAGTCTGGCTGTGCTGGCGGGATGTTCGCCCAAGGCTGCGCCCGAAGGGTTCAACGATCCGTTCGAGGAACAGAACCGGCGTATCCATGATTTCAACCGGGCAGTTGACACCAATGTGATCAAGCCCGCATCGGGCGGGTATTCCAGTATCCTGCCCGCCCCGGTGAAGTCTGGCATCGGCAACGTGGCGCGCAATCTGGATGCGCCCGGCGATATCGCCAATGGCATCCTTCAGGGCCGCCCGTTCCATGTGGCGGAAAACACGTTGCGGTTTCTGGTGAATACCACCGTCGGCGTCGGCGGTCTGTTTGACCCGGCAAGTGCGCTGGGCATCAACGGCAAGCGCACCGATTTTGGCGAAACGCTGCATGTCTGGGGGGCAGGCGAGGGGCGATACATGGAATTGCCGCTGGTGGGCCCCACGACAGAGCGTGACATGTTTGGCACGATCATCGACATCGGGCTGAACCCGCTGCGCTATGCCCTGCCCACGAAAGAGGCCAACATCGCCACCTTTGCCAAGTTCGGGTCAAGACTTGGTGATCGGTCGCGGTATTCGAATACGATCGATTCCGTTCTATATGACAGTGCAGACAGCTATGCGCAGGCCCGGCTTCTGTATTTGCAGAACCGCCGGTTCGAACTTGGCCAGACCGGCAGCGCTGGCAGTGATGACGATTTCATTGACCCCTATGAGGATCCCTATGGCCAATGACAGACTGATTTTCACCCGTCGCGGCTTTGGCATCGTGCTGGTGGGCGGGGCGGCAGCTCTGGCCCTGCCTTTGCCTTCCGTGGCGCTGACCGTGGATCAGGCGAAGGATCTGGTCGGCCGTGCCATCAGCGAGGTCAATGCCACGATCAATTCGGGCAAGTCCGAAACGGCGATGTATGTCGATTTCGAACGCATCTTCGTGCGTTATGCCGATGTGCCGGCAATTGCCCGGTCGGCGCTTGGGGTGGCCGCGCGGTCTGCAAGTTCGGCGCAGATGTCGGCCTTTACCAAGGCCTATCAGGGCTACATCGCCCGGAAATACGGCCGCCGCTTCCGCGAATTCATCGGCGGCGTGATCGAGGTGACGGATGCCCGGCCGCTGAAAAGCTATTACGAGGTGATCTCGGTCGCAAAGCTGAGGGGCGAGGCGCCCTTCGACCTGCGCTGGCATGTATCGGACAAGTCGGGCAAGAACCTGTTTTTCAACATCATCATCGAAGGCGTCAACATGCTGGCCAGCGAAAGGACAGAGATTGGCGCGATGCTGGACAAGCGGCGTGGCGATATCTCTGCGCTGACGGCGGATCTGAAAAAGGCCTGAGGCTGATCCCTTTGCCGGGGTGTTGATGACCGACCATGACCCGCGGGGTGGCCCCGCGGGTTTTTTCATGCGCGCGGCCGGTGCCGATCAGTTGCCGATGGTGCCCAGCACGTCGCGCAGGATCCGGTCGGCCAGATCGGCCCCGTCCATCACCGGGCCTTCGTTGGTGAAGGGGGGGACGGGTTCATATCCCTGTGGCGCGTTCGGGTTCACCACCGGGGCAGGGGACTGGCCATCCTGCATCACCTGCGGCGAGGGTGCATAGGTGCCGTTCGGCGGCAGTTTCGGGGCCGGAATGTCCATCGGCAGCGGCACGGGGGGCAGCCCCTCATGCACGCGCACCATCACCTCGCGCCAGATGTCGGCGGGGATGCCGCCGCCGGTCACGCCTTTCAGGGGGGTGTTGTCGTCATAGCCCATCCAGACCCCGGCAACGTAATCGGCGGTGAAGCCGATGAACCATGCATCGCGTGCTGCCTGTGTGGTGCCGGTCTTGCCCGCTGCTTGCCAGCCCGGAATGCGGGCGCGGGTGCCGGTGCCTTCCTCGATCACCTTTGACATCATGTAGGTCAGATAGCGCGCGGCCTGTTCGCTGATCACCCGTTCGCCAAAGCCGCCATCCGCGCCCATCAGCGGTTCCTTTTCCGCCTGTAGCCGCAGTTCCACCAGCCCGTAGGGCTTTACCGCCCGGCCCCCGTTCAGGATGCCGGAATAGGCGCCGGTCATTTCCAGAAGCGTCGATTCCGATGCGCCCAGCACCAGCGCCGGGCCATCGGCCAGATCGGATTCGATGCCGAAACCATTGGCCACGCGGCGCACGGCATCGCGCCCCACTGCTTCCGAAACGCGGACGGCGGGGATGTTGCGGCTTTCGGCAAGGGCCTGGGTCAGCGTGATCATGCCCTTGAAGGTGTTGTCGTAATTCTTGGGCGTCCACGGGCCGGAGCCGGGAATGCGGATGGTCAGCGGCGTGTCTTCGACATAATCGGCCGGGGTGAAGCCCAGATCGAGGGCCGCGGCATAGGCGAAGGGCTTGAAGCTGGAACCTGTCTGGCGGCGGGCTTGGGTGGCGCGGTTGAAGCTGCCCACCTGCCCGGGTTCGCGCCCGCCCACCATGGCCCGAACCGCGCCATCCGATGACATCACGACAATGGCCGCCTGTGCCTTTGACCCTTCCCTGACCTTGTTTTCAAAGACATAGGTCATGGCCTGTTCGGCGGCGCGTTGCAGCCTTGGGTCCAGCGTTGTCTGGATGATCACATCCTCGGTCGTTTCCGAGGAGAGGAAACTGGGCGTCGATTCCATCACCCAATCGGCGAAGGCGCCGCCTGACTGGGTTTCGGCGGCCTTGGAAAGCCGGGCGGGGTTCTTGCGGGCCTCGTCTGCCTGCGCGGCGGTGAGGTAGCCCTGCTCCTCCATCAGGCCGATCACCACATTGGCGCGGGTCTGGGCGCGCTGAAGGTTGTTGGTGGGGGCAAAGCGTGACGGCGCGGTCAGCAGGCCGGCCAGCATGGCCGCTTCGGCCGGGGTCACATCATTGGCCGATTTGCCGAAATAGCGCTGCGCCGCCGCTTCGAAGCCGCGCGCCCCGGCGCCCAGATAGGCCCGGTTCAGATAGATCGTCAGGATTTCGGCCTTTGTGTATTTCAGTTCCATCGCAAGGGCGAAGGGGATTTCCTTGACCTTTCGCCACACGCCCCCGGCGCGGCAATCCTGTTCGTATTCCGCTTCCGACTTCCATTGCGACGGATCATAGGGCACGCCCAGGCACAGAAGCTTTGCCACCTGCTGTGTGATCGTGGACCCGCCGTTGCCTTGCAGTGGCCCGCGGCCTTCGCGCAGGTTGATTCGGATGGCGCCGGCGATGCCGCGGGGGCTGACGCCGAAATGCTGGTAGAACCGCTTGTCCTCGGTCGCGATGACGGCGTTGCGCAGGTTGTCCGAGACATGGTCGGCGGTGATCTGGCCGCCGAAGGTTTCCCCGCGCCATGCAAAGACCTGCCCGTTCCTGTCCAGCATGGTGACAGAGCCGCGCGCCCGGCCATCGAGCAGGTGCGTCACCTCGGGCAACTGGCTGTAGAAATAGAAGCTGGACAGGCCCAGAACCACCGCCACAGCCGCGGCGGCGCGCCATGTGATGCCCCAGACCACGCGCCAGATCAGGCGCCAGAGGCCAAGGATCAGGCCCATGATCAGCCCGTGCTGGCGCCGTGGCTTGCGGGGGCGGGGGGGCTTTGGCGGCTTTCCGGCACCGCCCTTGGGCGCGCGGGCCTTTTGTGACGCATAGCGCCGATCCGCCACCAGCGGTGTCCGCTTGTTGCCTGACGAAGCCATGCCGATACCCGAATGCTGCCCGATATTGCTTTGTGTTCTTGCTGCGAACCTAACCCGAAACAAGACCGATGTAGAGTGAAACACTGCGTGATTCGAGTGCTGGATAAGCTTAAAAATCAGGCATAACGCGCATTAAGTGCAAAAATTGTGCAATTCTGCCGGAATACAGGCAGGAATCCGCTGCCCTTTTCTTGTTCTGACCCGGTGAAACGCCCCTTGCTTGTGACAAGGGCCCACCCCGGGCCCCAGCAGAAAGAAGGGGAAGACCGTGAAACTTATCATCGCAGCAATCAAGCCGTTCAAGCTGGAAGAGGTCCGCGAAGCGCTGACCTCGATCGGCGTGCGCGGCATGATGGTCACCGAAATCAAGGGCTTTGGCAGCCAGTCGGGGCATACCGAAATCTATCGCGGGGCAGAATATGCCGTGAACTTCGTCCCGAAGGTCCGGCTGGAGATTGTCGTCAGCGACAGCCTTGCCGACGCGGTGGTGGACACCATCCGCACCACGGCAAAGACCGACAAGATCGGCGACGGCAAGATCTTCGTGCTTGACGTTCAGCATGCCGTGCGGGTGCGCACCGGCGAAACCAATGACGATGCGCTGTAAGCATCCGGGGCAAGGGGAAAACGTAACCATGAGCAATTTCAACAGACTGACCGGCCCGATTTCTGGCCTGACGGCGCTTGGCGCGTCGATCTTCGCCAGCCTGCCCCTGTGGGCGCAAGAGGCGACCGAGGCGGCCGCCGAAACCGTTGCCGAAGCTGCCGCCCCCATTGTCGACAAGGGCGATGTCGCCTGGATGATGACGGCAACGCTTCTGGTGCTGTTCATGATCGTGCCGGGGCTTGCGCTGTTCTATGGCGGGCTGGTGCGCACCAAGAACATGCTGTCGGTGCTGATGCAGTGCACCATCATCACCGCCATCGTGATGGTGATCTGGGTTGTCTATGGCTATTCCTTTGCCTTCGGGGGCAGCACATCGCCCTATTGGGGCGGCTTTGGAAAGGTGTTCCTTGCCGGGGTCACGCCCGACTCGCTGGCGGCGACCTTTTCGGATGGGGTGATGATCCCGGAATATGTGTTCATCGCCTTTCAGATGACCTTCGCGGCGATCACCCCGGCGCTGATCGTGGGGGGCTTTGCCGAACGCATCAAGTTCAGCGCGGTGATCCTGTTCGTGATCATCTGGGTTACCTTCTCGTACTTCCCGATCGCCCATATGGTCTGGGATGCTGCCGGGCTGATCTATAACCACGGCGCCATCGACTTTGCGGGCGGCACGGTTGTGCATATCAACGCCGGGATCGCGGCGCTGGTGGCGGCCATCGTGATCGGGCCGCGGATCGGCTATGGCAAGGACAACATGGCCCCGCATTCGATGACCCTGACCATGGTTGGCGCATCGATGCTGTGGGTGGGCTGGTTCGGCTTCAATGCCGGGTCCAACCTGGAAGCCACCGCTGGTGCGACGCTGGCCATGATCAACACCTTCGTCGCCACGGCGGGTGCCATCCTTGGCTGGTCGCTGATGGAGGTGATGACGCGCGGCAAGGCATCGATGCTGGGCGCTGCCTCGGGCATGGTGGCCGGTCTGGTGGCGATCACCCCGGCCTGCGGCACGACCGGCCCGGTGGGTGCGATCGTTCTGGGCTTTGTCGCGGCCGTTGCCTGCTTCTTCTTCGTGACCACGGTGAAGCACAAGCTGCGCTATGACGACAGCCTTGACGTGTTCGGTGTGCATGGTGTGGGCGGGATCATCGGCGCCATCGGCACCGGCATCCTTGCGGCGCCGTCGCTGGGGGGCACGGGTTTCGTGGCCGAAGGCGGCACCATGGGCGCGCAGCTTTATGCCCAGATCCTGGGTGTGGTGATCACGATCATCTGGTCGGGTGTGGTGGCGCTGGTTGCCCTTTACATCGTCAAGGCCACCACCGGCCTGCGCGTGAAGGAAGATGAAGAGCGCGAAGGTCTGGACCTGTCGTCGCATGGCGAGCGTGCCTACAACCTGTGATCCTTGAGGTGACAGATGGCGGGCCGGCGATGCTGGCCCGCCGATGCTTTCGGCGGATTGGCTCTCCTCCTCCCTGCCAGTCCGAAGTCTGGCCCGGCCCGAAAGGACCGCACGGAGCAGAAGAGAAGAGAATTCAGACCATGTTGGACCTGTTCCCGTCGATCCGGTTCAATGAG
>JALQTL010000143.1 GCA_023260935.1 Paracoccaceae bacterium | reverse complement strand
CGGCGGGCCACGCCGCCAAGGGTACCGCGACTGGGGGAGGGGCGGATGAAAGCGCCGGGCGCGCGCGCAAGCCGGTCCATCCGCGTCTTGTCGCCCAGGATCGACCCGCCCGACCGCGCGCTGGAAGGGTCCACCGCCAGCACCGCCACCCGCAACCCCTGCGCCAAAAGCATCATGCCGAAGCTTTCGATGAAGGTGGATTTGCCCACCCCCGGTGTGCCCGAAAGCCCGATGCGCAGCGCCTGCCGCCCCGCGGCACGGGCCGTGGCCACCAGCTCCACCGCTTCGGCCCGGTGATCGGCGCGCGCACTTTCCACCCGGGTGATCGCCCGGGCCAGCGCCCGCCGGTCGCCCGCGATCACACCCGCCGCCAGTTCCTGCACCGTCATTGCGCCCGCCTCATGCCCCGCCATCCGCCCGCGATCCCTTTGCCCCTTCATGCCGCATAAGAAGGCACGATGCCACCCACCACCTTGCAGCAGGATGTGCCCGATCCTCCGCCGCCCCCTTGCGCGATGGCCCGGCCCGGCCTAACCGAAGGGCCATGGCCGATCCGCTGCCCATCGACGATGTCCTGCCCGAACTCTCGGCCGCCCTTGCCGCGGCGGGGCAGGCCGTGCTGCAAGCGCCCCCCGGCGCGGGCAAGACCACCCGCGTGCCGCTGGCACTTCTGCCGCAGGTGCAGGGCCGCATCCTGATGCTGGAACCGCGCCGCCTTGCCGCCCGTGCCGCCGCCGAACGCATGGCCGAAACCCTGAACGAAACGGTTGGCCAGACCGTCGGCTATCGCATCCGGGGCGAGGCGAAGGTTTCCCCCGCCACAAGGATCGAGGTCGTGACCGAAGGCATCCTGACCCGGATGATCCAGTCAGACCCCGAATTGCCCGGCGTGGGCCTTGTGATCTTTGACGAATTCCACGAACGCAGCCTGAACGCCGATCTGGGGCTGGCGCTCTGCCTTGAAATCCGCGGCGCGCTCCGGGGCGATCTTCAGCTTCTGGTGATGTCGGCCACGCTGGACGCGGCCCCCGTGGCCCGGCTGATGGGCGATGCCCCGCTGATCACCTCGGAAGGCCGCGCCTTCCCGGTCGAAACCCGCTGGCTGCCCCGCCCCGTCGATGCCTCGCTGCGCTTCGAGGCGGCGGTCGCGGCGCTGGTGCGCCGGGCGGTCGAAGAAACAAGCGGCGGCATGCTGGTGTTCCTCCCGGGCGAGGGCGAGATCCGCCGGGTCGAGGCGCTGCTTTCCGGGCTGCCCGGCTGCACGCTTCGCCCGCTTTTCGGGGCGATGGATTTTGCCGCGCAACGGGCCGCGCTGGGCCCTGCCCCGGGGCGCAAGATCGTGCTGGCCACCTCCATCGCGGAAACCTCGCTGACGATCCCCGATATTCGCGTGGTGGTGGATGGCGGCCGCGCCCGTCGCGCCCGGTTCGATGCACCCTCGGGCATGTCGCGCCTTGTCACCGAACGGGTCACCCGGGCCGAGGCGGAACAGCGCCGGGGCAGGGCGGGGCGGGTGGCCAGCGGCATCTGCTACCGTCTGTGGACGAAGGGAGAGGAGGGCGCCCTGCTGCCCTTCCCCCCGGCCGAGATCGAGGCCGCCGATCTGACAGGCCTTGCGCTGGAACTGGCGCTTTGGGGGGCGTCCGACCTGCCGTTCCTGACCCCGCCCCACCCCGGCGTGCTGGCCGAGGCGCGGACGCTTCTGGCCGATCTGGGCGCGTTGGATGCGGGCGGCGGCATCACGGCGCATGGCCGCGCGCTGGCCGCCCTGCCGCTGCACCCGCGCCTTGGCCACATGCTGCTGGTGGCCGGCCCCGCCGCGGCGCCGCTGGCGGCGCTTCTGGCGGAACGCGATCCTCTGCGGGGCGCCCCGCCCGATCTGGCGCTGCGTCTGAAGGCGCTTGGCCGCCCCCCGGCGGATGCGCACCGCCCCACGCTGGAAAGGATCCGCGCCGAGGCCGCGCGGCTGGAACGGCAGGTCCGCCGGGCGCAGGTGCCGGGCCTGTCGCCCGCGCAGATGGCGGCGCTGGCCTATCCTGACCGCATCGGCCTGCGCCGTCCGGGCGACGCGCCCCGCTGGGTGCTGTCGGGTGGCAAGGGCGCAGCCATGGCGCCCGGCCTGCCGCTGTCGGGCGCGCGGCTGATCGTTGCCACCGATCTGGACGGCGATCTGCGCGAAGCGCAGGTGCGTCAGGCCATTGCCATCAGCGAAGCGGAATTGCGCGCGCTTTATGCCGACCGCATCCGCTGGCAGGATGTCTGCGAATGGTCGCGCCGCGACGGCCGGGTGCTGGCGCGCCGGCAGGAACGGCTGGGTGCGCTGGTTCTGGCCGACAGGCCATGGCCCGACGCCCCGGCCGAGGCCGTTGCCCGCGCCGCCCTCGATGGTCTGCGCCAGATCGGCCTGCCTTGGGCCCCGCCCGCGCGCCGTCTGCGTGCCCGCATCCGCCTTGTGGCCGATGACAGCTTTCCCGATGTCAGCGACGCCGCACTGCTGGCGCGCGGCGATGACTGGCTTCTGCCCCAGCTGGCCGGCCGGCGCAGCGAAGCCGATCTGAAGGCGCTGGACCTGACCGAAGCGTTGCGCGGTCTGCTGACATGGGATCAGCAGCAGCGGCTGGACCGGCTTGCCCCTGCCCAGTTCGAAACCCCGCTGGGCCGGCGCATCCCCATCGATTACGACGGCGAGCACCCGGCCATCGAACTGCGCCTGCAAGAGATGTTCGGCGTGGCCACCCACCCGACCGTGGGGGCCGACCGGCGGCCGCTGCGAATCACCCTTCTGTCCCCGGCACAGCGCCCGGTGCAGGTGACGATGGACCTGCCGGGCTTCTGGGCCAACTCCTATGCCGAGGTGCGCAAGGACATGCGCGGCCAGTATCCCCGCCACCCCTGGCCCGAAGACCCCACCGCCGCCGACCCCACCCTGCGCGCCAAGCCCCGCGGCACCTGACCGTGCCGCCCGCCTTGGGGCGCATTTTCCCTGTTCCGTCGCGGGCCTGCGCCTTCCCGCCGGGTGCAGGGGGCGCGGCCTGCCCATTTTTGCAGCCGGGCCGGGGGTGAATCGCTTGACGAGGCCGGCACTTGCGCGTAAACGCAGCCATCGAATTCGGGGCCGCGTCCGTGGGCGTGGTCTTTTCCGTTACCCCTTTACGCCTGCACTGGCGTTGACTTGAAGGATGAAGACCATGTCGCGCGTCTGCGAACTGACGGGCAAGGGCCCGATGTCCGGCAACACCATCAGCCATGCCAACAACAAGACCCGTCGCCGCTTTCTGCCCAACCTGAACGATGTCACCCTGACCTCGGACATTCTGGGTCAGTCGTTCAAGCTGCGGATTTCGGCCGCCGCCCTGCGCAGCGTCGATCATCGTGGCGGGCTGGATGCCTTCATGGCCAAGGCCAAGGATGAAGAGCTGTCGGCCTCGGCGCTGAAGATCAAGAAAGAGATTGCAAAGGCTCAGGCCGCCGCCTGATCCCCTTGCCTTTCGGTTCAAGGCCCCGCTGGCGTGCGCCTGCGGGGCCTTTTCGCTTGCGCGCTTTCGTCCCCTTTTGTCCCGCCGAAAACCGGGATAAGCAGGCGCCATGATGTCTGCGCTTTCCGCCATTTTCCTGTCTCTGGCCCTCGCCCTTGCCTCTGTCACCATGGCAACGGCGCGGGCGCAATCGGCATCGGTGGCGGGCGAAATCACCATCTGCTCGGGTTACGGCGTCGTCTCGGTCGCCGTGGATGCCGATGGCAACCCGGTGGGCCCGGTGCATCCGTGCCCCGATTGTCTGGCCGGCCTGCATCTTGCCATGCTGCCGACAGCGCCGGCCACGGCCCTGCCGCCGCAGCGGTCCGTCCGGCTGGCGCAGCCCCGGGCAGGGGCCCAGCATACCCAAACGGTCCTCCAGCCCAAATCCCGCGGGCCGCCTGTCGTGATCTGATCCTTCCCTTCACGATCACATCAATACAGGACCACTGACATGAAAACCTTCCGTCTTTTCACGGCCGCCGTCGCGGCCACCCTTGCCCTTGCCCTGCCCCTGGCGGCCGAAGACCACCCCAATGCCATCCATGTCCACGACGCCTATGCCCGCGCCATGGGCGGTGTCGGCAAGTCGGGCGCTGTCTTTTTCATGATGCACAACATGACTGAAACCGACGACCGCCTTGTCGATGCGCGCGCCGATGTGGCCGAACTGGTGCAGCTGCATACCCACAAGGATATGGGCGACGGCGTGATGAAGATGATGCACGTTCCCGAAGGCTTTGCCCTGCCGGCGGGCGAGATGCACGAACTTGCCCGTGGTGGCGATCACGTCATGCTGTTGGGCCTGACGCGCGATCTGGCCAATGGCGACAGCTTTCCCCTGACCCTTGTCTTTGAAAATGCGGGTGAGGTGGTGGTTGACGTGACCGTCGACAATGACCGTAAGCCCGCAAGCGGCATGGGGATGGGCAATGGCCATGGCGCCATGAAGGGTATGAACCACGGCGGCTGACGGGGCCGGATCGGGGGCGTCAGGCCCCCCTTGCTTCATGGCGGCGGCTGTCAGGGCCGCCGCCTTTTGCCTGCCTGCACCCGGCCGATCAGTCCCTGCGGCAAGGGATCAGCCACCCCGAAAGAGGCAGGCGGGGCAAGGGGCAGGCGGGGCATGGGGCAGGCGGGTGCCCTGGCCGCGATCAATAGGCGGCGCAAAAAGCCTCGGCCTGTTCGCCAAAGGCGGAATACCGCTCCCAGAAGGCATCGTCCGCAGCCGATTTCGACATCTTCACCTTCTGCGCCCGTTCCGGGTCGCGGAAAAAGCTGGCCGCGCGGCGCTGGTCTGAACCGCGCAGGGTCATGTCTGCCACCTGCTGAATGCAGCCGCAAAGCTGGCGGCTGGCCTGTGACCTGCCGGAATTCAGACAGGCGGACTGGATCGGACCGCTGGCCATTGCCGGGGCGGAAACAGACATCACCATGCAGGCCACAAGGGCCATAAGACCGGATTTCTTCATCATCTGCCTCATTGCCATGCGCGGGCAGAAGCCCCGCCACGGATCATTGTTTTTCTGGCAGCCATTCTGCCGATTCGCGACAAAAGTTTCAATCCTTGCCCGGGCCTGTGCGAACCCCTGCCACCCCGTCAGGGCACAGCGATGGGGCAAAGGGCGCTATTGCGCCCACATCCGCAGCAGGTTTGACCGGATCTGCGCCAGCCGTTCCAGCGGCGCCCCCTCCGCCTCTGCCGTTTCCGCCCCGGCCCGCGCGGCTTCGGCGGCAATGGCCTGATCCAGATCGAACAGGATCGCGCGCTGGCGCGGATCGCGCAGCCAGCTTTGCACCCAGCCCACCACGGCATAGCGCGTGCCGGCCGTCACAGGCTCCACCCGGTGCAGGGTATCCGAAGGATAAACCACCACTTCGCCCGCGCCCAGCCGCACCAGCCGGTCTTCGGCCGTATCCCGCACCACCAGCCCGCCGCCCTCATAGGCATCAGGCGGGGTCAGGAACAGCGTAAAGCTCACATCGCAGCGCCCGCCATCCATCAGCGCATCATCAACATGGGTGCCATAGGCCTGCCCGCCCTCGTAACGCGACACCAGCATCCGCACAAAGGCCTTGGGCCGTGCGGCCGAAACGAATTCCGGCGCGGCCAGCAGCGCCGCCTGAACCCTTGCGATCACCGCCTCGCGGGCGGGGCTTTTCACGGCCTGGGCATTGGATTTCACCCGCGCGGCAATGGCCCCGGCCGTGCGCCGCCCGTCTTCGTATTCCAGCGCCGCCACTGCCTGTTGCACCGCCGTCAGCGCATGTGGATCGAACAGCCCGCCAATCAGATGAAACATCGCCCGGCCCCCCCGATCCTACTTCAGGCGATAGGCGGCCAGCTCTACCCGTGCCGCCGCCGCCAGCAGGGCGCCCGCATCCGCCGGCGCTTCGGCCGCGTCCAGCCCGGCATATTGTGCCAGCACGTCATCCTTGCCCGACAGCCCGGCCTGTGCGGCCGCGGCCACCTCGGGCGTCTTGTCGGCGGCCAGCTCTTCCAGCCATTCCAGCGCCACCATCGTGAACCCCCATGAATCGCGGTATTCCTGCGCCAGTTCCACCTTGCCGTCGGTAACGCCCGCCTCCAGATCCTCGGCGGAATGGCGCAGCAGGGCCTCTGCCGCCAGCATGCGGTCCCGGTCGCCCGCCTTGGCACGCAGCGCCGCGATCGGCGCCATCACCGCCGCCGCCGTCGTGGCCACCTGATCCGCGCTGCCTGCGGTCACGGCCGCGCCAAAGGCCCCGGCCTCGGCCGCGAAATCGGCCCCGCCGGCCTTGCTCACACGCTCGGCCAGATCGGCATAGTCGGCGTGATGGGTGGTTTCCAGATGCTCGCGCGCCAGATCGGGCCTGCCCGCCGCTGACAGCGCCGCAACCACCATGATCTGCGATTCGTAAAGCCCCAGTTCGGTCAGGAAGGCCACCGTTTCGGGCAGCTCCGCCAAGGCGCTGCCTTCTCCGGCCTCGCCGCCTTCCTGCGCCCACAGGGCATTGCCTGTGCCGACAATCCCAAGCCCCGCCACCGCAGCGGCCAGAACATCGCGCCGGGCAAGGCCCGCATGGGGCGTTGCGGGACGGGCCGTAACCGGGCGGGGCAGGCGAGAGCGGGGCATGGCATTTCCTTAATCCGACTGTTTTGCTCGGGATACGCCTCGCCCCTTGCCCTGTCAAGCCCGTGCCTTCCCGGGGGGCGGCTGCAAGCAACCCCTTCCCGGCCCCTGTATTCCAAGCTATATGCGCGCCCATGACCCAGCTTGACCGCATCCGCAATTTCTCCATCGTGGCGCATATCGACCACGGCAAATCCACCCTTGCCGACCGGCTCATCCAGATGACCGGCACGGTGGCCGAGCGGGACATGAAGGCCCAGCTCCTCGACTCGATGGATATCGAGCGGGAACGTGGCATCACCATCAAGGCCAACACGGTGCGGATCGAATACCCGGCCAAGGATGGGCACAAATACATCCTGAACCTGATCGATACCCCCGGCCACGTCGACTTCGCCTATGAGGTCAGCCGCTCCATGCGCGCCGTCGAAGGCTCGCTTCTGGTGGTCGACGCCAGCCAAGGGGTCGAGGCGCAAACGCTTGCCAACGTCTATCAGGCGATCGACGCGGGCCACGAAATCGTCCCTGTCCTGAACAAGATCGACCTTCCCGCCGCCGACCCCGAGCGCGTGAAGGAAAACATCGAAGACGTGATCGGCATCGATGCCTCTGACGCGATCCCGATTTCCGCCAAGACCGGCCTTGGCATCCCCGAGGTGCTGGAAGCCATCGTCACCCGCCTTCCCCCGCCCAAGGGCGACCGCGACGCGCCGCTGAAGGCCATGCTGGTGGACAGCTGGTATGACCCCTATCTTGGCGTCGTCGTCATGATCCGCGTCATCGACGGCGTCATCCGCAAGGGCGACCGCATCAAGATGATGCAGACCGGCGCCGTCTACGGCGTCGACAAGCTGGCCGTCCTGAAACCGCAGATGGTCGATATCCCCGAACTCGGCCCCGGCGAGATCGGGATCTGGACCGGCTCCATCAAACAGGTCCGCGATACCCGCGTGGGCGACACCATCACGCATGAAAAGAAACCCTGCGCCGCCCCCCTCCCGGGCTTCAAACCCGCGCAGCCGGTGGTCTTCTGCGGCCTCTTCCCCGTGGACGCCAATGATTTCGAGGCACTCCGCGACGCCATCGAAAAGCTCTCGCTGAACGATGCCTCCTTCTCGACCGAGATGGAAACCTCCGCCGCCCTCGGCTTCGGCTTCCGCTGCGGCTTCCTTGGCCTTTTGCACCTCGAGGTGATCCGCGACCGTCTGGAACGCGAATATGACCTTGATCTGATCACCACCGCGCCATCCGTGGTCTTCAAGCTGTTCATGAAGGACGGAGAGGTGCGCGATCTGCACAACCCCGCCGATATGCCCGACCTTACCTACGTCGACCATATCGAGGAACCGCGCATCAAGGCCACGATCATGGTGCCCGACGAATACCTGGGCGATGTGCTGAAGCTTTGCCAGGACCGGCGCGGCATCCAGCTCAACCTCACCTATGCCGGCAGCCGCGCCATGGTGGAATACGATCTGCCGCTGGCCGAGGTGGTCTTCGACTTCTATGACCGGCTGAAATCGGTGACCAAGGGCTATGCCTCCTTCGACTACAGCCTGTCGGAATACCGCGAGGATAACCTCGTCAAGATGTCGATCCTCGTGAATGACGAACCCGTCGATGCGCTGGCCATCATGGTTCACCGCGACAGGGCCGAGGCGCGGGGCCGCGTCATGGTGGAAAAGCTGAAAGACCTGATCCCCCGCCACATGTTCAAGATCCCGGTGCAGGCCGCCATCGGCGGCCGCGTCATCGCCCGCGAAACCATCAGCGCCATGCGCAAGGACGTGACCGCGAAATGCTATGGCGGCGACGCGACGCGGAAGGTGCCCTACTTCCGACGCCACATCGGGTCGGTCTTCCAGGACTTCCGGCTGCTGCCGGGAAAGACCGTCTTCCAGAACGTCGCCTTCACTCTCCAGGTCATCGGTTCGAGCCGTGCGTTCATCCAGCAGTCCGTCCCCGAGGCGCTGGCGCTCGTCGGGCTCGAGGGCAAGGAGAAGCG
>JALQTL010000081.1 GCA_023260935.1 Paracoccaceae bacterium | reverse complement strand
CGAAGAATTTCATGGCTGGCTCCTATGGCAGTGGGCTTGCTCCGCCCCGCCTTTACCCCATAGGACTGGAAGTCGAAACCGAAAACTGCGGGGCATGTCGGCGTGAGCGCATTCTTTGAACAAGGGGCATTGGTGGCGGTGCTGACAGCCGAGCCGCTGGACCGCCTGCTTGATTACCGCGCGCCCGAGGGGGGCTGCATGCTGGGGGCCTTTGTGCAGGTGCCGCTGGGGCCACGCCGGGTTTTGGGCGTGGTGTGGGGCCCGGGCGAGGGGCGGTTCGACCCGGCCAAGATACGCGCGGTGCACAAACTGCTTGATGTGCCGCCGATGCGCGAAGAATTGCAAGAATTTCTGACGCGGGCAGGCGAATATACGCTAACCCCCCTGTCGCAAATGCTGCGGCTTGCCACGCGCGCGCCGGGCTTGGGTGATCCGCCCGCGATGCGCAAGATATACCGTTTGGGCGCTCAGCCCCCCGCCCGCCTGACCGAGGCGCGCGCCCGCGTTTTGCAAGTGCTGGAAGACTATGGCGGCTTGGCCTTTACCATGGGCGAGCTTTCGGCCAGCGCGGGCGTGACCAGCAGCGTGATCAAGGGGCTAGTGGCTCAAGGCGCGCTGCGCGAAGAGGACAGCCCACGCGATCTGCCCTTTCAGCGGCTTGATCCGGGCCATGGCGCCCGCGCCCTGACCGCGGCACAAGACGAGGTCGCGCAGCTGCTGGTGGCGGGGCTGCGCGCGGGGGGCTATGGCACCACGCTTTTGCATGGTGTCACCGGTTCGGGCAAAACCGAGGTCTATCTCGAGGCGGTGGCCGAATGCCTGCGGATGGGGCGCCAGGCGCTGGTTTTGCTGCCTGAAATCGCGCTGACGCAAGAATTTTTAACCCGGGTCGAGGCACGCTTTGGCGCGCGCCCTGCCGAATGGCATTCGGGCGTCACCCTGACCGAACGGCGCCGGGTGTGGCGCATGGCCGCCGAGGGCGGTGTGGGGCTGGTGGTGGGCGCCCGATCGGCGCTGTTTTTACCCTATCAAAACCTGGGGCTGGTTGTGGTGGATGAAGAACACGACACCTCGTATAAGCAAGAGGAAGGCGTGATTTATAACGCCCGCGATATGGCGGTGCTGCGCGCCAGTATTTGCGGCGCGCGGGTGGTGCTGGCCTCGGCCACGCCCAGTTTGGAAACTTGGGCCAATGCCGAGGCGGGCAAATACCAAAAGCTGGTCTTGGCCAACCGCTTTGGCGCCAGTGTGCTGCCCCAGATGCAGGCCATCGATATGCGCGCCGAAACCTTGCCGGCGCAGCGCTGGATTTCGGCGCCGCTGCAGGGGGCGGTAAACGCGCGTATTGCGGCGGGGGAACAGGCGCTTTTGTTCATCAATCGCCGTGGCTATGCGCCGGTCACGCTGTGCCGGGCCTGTGGCCACCAGATTGGCTGCGATCACTGCGATGCGCGGATGGTCGAGCACCGGTTTTTGAAACGCCTCCTGTGCCACCAATGCGGCGAAACCAAACCCATGCCCGATGCCTGCCCCGCCTGCCATGTCGAGGGGCGATTGGCCGCTGTTGGCCCAGGGGTCGAGCGGCTGGGCGAAGAGGCGGCCGCACTTTTCCCGCATGCGCGTATTGCCACGCTTAGCTCGGATATGTTTGGCAGTGCGCGCGCGCTCAAGGCGCAGATTGCCGCCATCGCTGCGGGCGAGGCCGATATCATCATTGGCACCCAGCTGGTGGCCAAGGGGCATAATTTTCCCCGCCTTACGCTGGTGGGGGTGATCGATGCCGATCTGGGGCTGCAAGGATCAGATTTGCGCGCCGCGGAACGCACCTTTCAGCTGATGCGCCAGGTGGCGGGCCGCGCAGGCCGGGCCGAACGCGCAGGCGTGGCCATGTTGCAAACCTATCAGCCCGAACACCCGGTGATCCGCGCCATTTTGGGTGGTGACGAGCAGGGGTTTTGGCAGGCCGAGGCCGCGCTGCGCCAGCAGGCCGGCGTGCCGCCCTATGGGCGTATGGCCGGTATCATCATTTCCGCCCCAAACCCGCAAGCGGCCTTTGATCTGGGCCAGGAACTGGCCCGGCGCACGGGCCCTTTGCTGCGCGTGGGCGCGCAGGTTTTCGGGCCTGCGCCCGCACCCATTGCGCGCATTCGGGGGCGCCACCGCGTGCGGTTATTGGTCAAGGCCGATCGCGGCGTGGCGCTGCAGCCGGCGCTGGCGGCTTGGGTGGGGCAGCTGCGCCTGCCTGCACAAGTGCGGCTGGCCATCGACATTGACCCGCAAAGCTTTTTCTAGCCACCCCGCCTGTCTGGCCATTATGCCAGCAGGCCTGCGCGCTGGCCGCGTTGATCTAGAACGAAATCCGTGGCCATGGCGCCCAGCCACATGCAAAACAGCGCCAGCCAGGCCGTGCCCGCAAAAACCGATCCGCCAGTCACGCCTGCACCAATGGCGCAGCCCCCCGCCAGCATGGCGCCAAAGCCCATCAGCACGGCACCAGACATCGACCGCCGCATCTGGCTTTCGCCGTCAAAGCCTTGGAAGCGGAATTCCCGGTTCACCGCGGCAGCCAGAAACGCGCCAAGAAACACCCCGGGCACCAGCCCGATGTCGAAATCCAGCACCGGGTTTTCGGTCAGAAAGAACATCAGCGTGCTGGCCGAAGGGCCGGAAAAGGTGGCCGAAGTGACGGAAACCGGATCGAACGCCACCTGGCTGAGTGTGAAGGTCAGCACCCATCCCACCGCCACCGAAAACCCCACGCCGGAAGCAAAGACCAGCCGCGGCCAGCCGATCCGGTGACGCGCCGACAGGATCAGCGCCAGCGTGGCAAAGCCCGCGCCGATGGCAAGCCCCGCGCCCTGCGGCAAGGAAAGCGCCGCCAGCAGATCGACATTCTGCCCCCCCGGCGTGACCCAAAGCCCCGCCAGATAGCTGCGCACAGGGGCAAGCCAGCCATGCAGCGCCATTTGCGCCACGACCGCAAAGATCAACCCCGAGACGACCGACCGCAGGTTGCCCGTGGCCGCCAGCACCAGAAGGCGCCCTGAACAGCCGCGCGCCAAGACCATGCCCGCCCCGAACATCAACCCGCCGATGATGGCCCCGGACCATGACCCCGTGACCGCCATCATCCGCGCATCCGACGAACGAAACAGACCCAGTGCCTGCGCCCCCTGCACCCACATCACGGCGGTTGAAAAGGTCAGCAGCCAAACGGCTACCTTTTCCCCCAGATGCCCGCGGGCAAATTCCACCGCCGCCGCCCGCAGGCAGAATGAAGACCTTTGCGCCGCGATCCCGAAGATCGCACCGGTGATAAGACCGAAGAACGCGCTAAGCACGGGTTCGCTGAATGCATCCAGAAGCGGGGTTATGTCCATGACGCGTCCTCCCTTGGCGATAAATGCGTGATCGGGAATGTGTGCGCCTTGATCTGGGTCATGTGGCCCCCTGGCCGCGCTTTCAGCCTTCGGGCGGCAGGATCAGCAGGGCGCGGAAATCGTTGACATTGGTTAGCGTCGGGCCGGGCACGACCTGGGCGTCGATGGCGCCAAAGAAGCTGTGCGCATCATTGCGGTCAAGAGCCTCTGCCCCGTCCCATCCGGCGGCTTTGGCGCGGGGCAGGGTGTCGGGCCCGATGATGGCGCCTGCCACCTCGGCCGCGCCATCGACCCCGTCGGTATCACAGGCAAGGGCATGAATGCGCGGATGCCCTTTCAGCGCCAGGGCCAGGGACAGGCAGAATTCGGCATTCGGCCCGCCGATGCCATCGCCGCGCCGCGTCACGGTCAATTCCCCGCCCGACAGCAGCAGAACCGCCCGGTCGCCGGGGCAGAGGCTTTCGGCAATATCCAGCGCCAGCCGTGCCTGTTCTACGGCCACATCTCGGGCCTCGCCTTCCAGCGCGTCGCCCAGAATGCGCACATCCAGATCGCCCGCGGCCTCTGCTGCTGCCGCCAGCGATTGCGCAGGCGCGGCGTAGATCACGTTTTCCACCCGCGACAGGCGCAGATCACCCGGCGCAATCACACCCGAGCTGCCCTGAAGGGCGACCTGCACACTGTCAGGCACGGCCACGGACCAACGGGTCAGCACCGCCCGCGCATCGGCCGGGGTCGAGGCATCGGCCACTGTCGGGCCCGATCCGATGAAGGCCGGATCATCCCCCGGCACATCGGAAATCATCAGGCACAGCATGCGCGCCGGATGGGCCGCGGCCGCCAGTTGCCCGCCCTTGACCCGGCTCAGGTGCTTGCGCACCGTATTCATCCGGTCAATCGGCGCGCCGGACGCCAGAAGGGCCGCGTTCACCGCCTTCTTTTCGTCCAGCGACACCCCGTCGACCGGCGCCACCAGCAGCGCCGATGCCCCGCCCGAGATCAGGGCCAGAACGAAATCATCCTCGCCCAACCCCTGCAACAGCGCCAGCATCCGCGCCGTCGCATCGGCCCCCGCCGCATCGGGCACCGGGTGCGATGCTTCGACAATCTCGATCCCCTTGCAGGGCCGGCCATAGCCGTAACGGGTGATCACCAGCCCTTCGCAGGGGCCCCAGACCGCCTCTACCGCCTCGGCCATGCGCGCACTGGCCTTTCCGGCGCCCACCACAATCACCCGACCGGCTGGCTTGGGCGGCAGGTGCCGGGCCAGCGAGCGCATCGGATCGGCCACCTCGACCGCGCGGTCGAACAAGTGGCGCAAGAACGCGGCGGGATCGGTCATCATCGGGGTTTTCCTTGCGGCACGGCTCGCCGGGGCGACGGTCTGGCAGACCCTAGTGCCGGCCGACCCGTGCTGCAATCGGGGAACGTGCGTTAAAGCTTGCGGGCGCTTTCCAGCACGATGGCATCAAGCCCGGTCCCGCCAGCCTTGATATACGCCAAAAGCTGTTCGCGCATACGCGGTTCCCAGAAATCACGCAGGTGGCCGGCCACCTTTTCGGCGGCTTCGTTTCCCGGCTGGGTCTTGAAGAAGGTGGCGATCTGGTTTGCCATGTAGACCAGCTTTTCAGGCGACATGGGAGGCTCCGGTATCTATGCGCAGGGGGTGCGAGTAAAGGTCAAAGGCCCCGCCACGGGCAAAGGCCGCAAGGGTGATGCCAGCCGCATCGGCATGGCGAAGCGCTGCGGCCGTGGGGGCGGCTACGGCAATCAGAACCGGGCAACCGGCCTGGGCGCATTTCTGCACCAGATCCACCGAAATCCGGCTGGTCATCACGAAGGCGCCGGTCGAAGGGGCGATGCCTGCCCGGGCAAGGCCGCCAATCAGCTTGTCCAGCGCATTGTGCCTGCCCACATCTTCGCGCACCATCACGATGCCCTTTCCCGCCATCAGAAAGCCGGCCGCATGGGTCGCTCGGGTCTGGCTGTGCAAAGGTTGCAGGCGCGAAAGCGCATCGGTCGCGGTTGCCACATCTGCCTGCGCCAGAACCGGCCCCTTGGCCGCCATCCGGGGAAGGGGGCGCAGTGCCTGTTCAAGGCTGTCGATGCCACAAAGACCGCATCCCACGGGGCCGGTCATCATCCGCCGCCGCGCCTTCAGTGCTTCGGACCGGTCTGCCCGCAGCCACAGCCGCGCCTCGATGCCTTCGCCATGTTCCAGAGCTTCGGCATCCTCGATTTCATCCGGGCTGTCGATGATCCCTTCGCTCAGCGCGAAGCCAAGGGCGAAATCGGTAATGTCGGCCGGGGTGGCCATCATCACCGCCTGCGTGCTGCCATCAAAGACGATGGCCACCGGCACCTCCTCGGGCAGGTTTCGTGTGATCGCGCGCGGGCCTTCCGGCTGAACCGCCAGTCCGGGCAGGCCGCGGGAAAGCGGGCGCGGGTCCATCACGCCTACTCCGCCGCCGGCAGGATTCGCCGCGACTGCGCGGCCTGTGCGGCATAATCTTCCTGCCATTCCGAAGGCCCGTTCGACGGGCTGACCTGTACCGCTGTCACCTTGTATTCCGGGCAGTTCGTGGCCCAGTCCGAAAAATCGGTGGTGATGACATTGGCCTGCGTGTCAGGGTGGTGGAAGGTGGTATAGACCACGCCGGGCGACACGCGGTCCGTCACCTTGGCGCGCAGGGTGGTTTCCCCGGACCGAGAAGCCAGACGCACCCAATCACCATCCTTGATGCCGCGGTTTTCGGCATCATGAGGGTGAACTTCCAGCACGTCCTGATCATGCCAGACAACATTGGCCGTGCGCCTTGTCTGCGCGCCCACGTTGTATTGCGACAGGATCCGCCCCGTGGTCAGCAGCAGCGGGAAGCGCGGCCCGGTCTTTTCATCGGTGGCCACATATTCGGTGACGATGAACCGCCCCTTGCCGCGCACGAAGCCATCCACATGCATAAGCGGCGTGCCTTCAGGCGCCTTTTCGTTGCAGGGCCATTGGACCGAACCCTTTTCCTCCAGCAGGTCATAGGTGACATTGGCGAAAGAGGGGGTGGTCAGCGCAATTTCGGCCATGATCTGCGACGGATGGGTATAGGCCCAGCCCGCCCCCATGGCATTGGCCAGCATCTGGGTCACTTCCCAGTCCTCAAAGCCGTTGCGCGGCGCCATCACCTTGCGCACCCGGTTGATGCGGCGTTCAGCATTGGTGAAGGTGCCGTTCTTTTCAAGGAAGGTCGACCCCGGCAGGAAGACATGGGCATAGTTCGCGGTTTCATTCAGGAACAGGTCGTGGACGATCACGCATTCCATGCCCGCAAGCCCCGCCGCTACATGCTTCGTATCGGGGTCCGATTGCAGGATGTCTTCGCCCTGGCAATAAAGCCCCTTGAAGGTGCCATCCACGGCGGTATGGGTTACGTCGAGGAAACCGGTGCCGCGCAGTTTTTCCGCGATGTACGAATTACCCCCATCTATGAGGGCACTAACGGCATTCAAGCGGCTGATCTTGTCAACCGGAAGCTCGTACGTGACGGTGGCGC
>JALQTL010000043.1 GCA_023260935.1 Paracoccaceae bacterium | reverse complement strand
CTCATCGTGCTACACGAGATTGGCTCACATGGCCCGACCTATTACCAGGATCGTGGCTTGTCGGCCCTGCGCCGATGCGGCAGATTCCGGGGCATGAGCAGTACAAGAAAAACACTTCTGTCGGGGCTCGTGGCCCCCTTTGCAATGATTGCCCTGCTGGCCGCGCCGGTGGCCCGGGCCGATGAGGTGCAGGCGATGCGCACCGCGCAAGAGCTTGTCTCGGGCCGGGACTGGGACGGCGCGTTGCGCGTGGCGCCGCAGGGCGTGGGGCGCGATATCGTGGAGTGGCAGCGGCTGCGCGCGGGCGAGGGGTTGCTGGGCGATTACGAGGATTTCCTGAAGCGCCGGCCCGATTGGCCGGGCCTTGCCCTGCTGAAGGAAAAGGGCGAGGCGGCGGTGGCGCGGTCTGCCACGCCGGAAAGGGTGATCGGCTATTTTGCCGGGGCGGCGCCGGAAACCGGCGAAGGCGCGGTGGCCTTGGTGCGCGCGCTGAAGGCTGTGGGCCGCGTGGCCGAGGCCGAAGAGGTGGCGATGCGCGCATGGTCATCGCTGACCTTCACGCCCGAGGACGAGGCGGCGCTGCTGGACCTTGCCGGGGAAAGCGTGGCGCTGGTGCATGAGCATCGGCTGGACCGGCTGTTGTGGAAGGGCGACAGCAGGGCGGCCGACCGCATGCTGACGCGGGTTGGCGGGGATTGGAAGGCACTGGCGCGGGCCCGGCAAGGGCTGCGGGCCGAAGAAAAGGGCGTGACCGCCCTGATCAATGCGGTTCCCAAGGCGCGGGCGGGCGATCCGGGCCTTGCCTATGAGCGCTTCATCTGGCGCATGCGGCGCGATCTTTATGACGAGGCGCTGCCCCTGATCCTTGAACGCAGCGCCGATGCCGCCGGCTTGGGCGACCCTGACGCATGGGCCCAGCGCCGCGCGATCCTTGCGCGCTGGCTGATGCGGCAGGGCCGGGCGCAGGATGCCTATCGCGTGGCCTCGGGCCATCATCTGAAGGGTGGGGGCGCCTATGCGGATCTGGAGTTCCTGTCGGGCTTCATCGCGCTGCGCCGGCTGAATGATCCGGCCCGCGCGCTGACGCATTTCAAGCATCTGGAGGCAGGGGTCTCTACCCCGATCAGCCTGAGCCGGGCGCATTACTGGCAGGGCCGCGCGCATGAGGCGGCGGGCGAAAAGGAGGCGGCGACGGCGGCTTACGGCCAGGCGGCGCGGCACCAGACGGCCTATTACGGGCTGCTGGCGCAGGAACGGTTGGGCGGCACGCTGGACGCTTCGCTGCTGGCGACGGGTGCGGGGGACGATTGGCGGCAGGCGGCCTGGACCCGGTCTTCGGTGCATGAAGCGGCGCGGTTGCTGCTGCGCGCGGGCGACAGGGCGCTGGCCAAGCGGTTCTGGCTGCATCTGGGCGAAAGCCTTGATGCCAAGGGCCTTGCACAGATGGGTGACATGGCGCTGGCGATGAACGAGCCGCATATCGCGGTGCTGGTCGGCAAGGCGGCGGCCGAGCGGGGGGTGATCCTGCCCAATGCCTATTTCCCGGTGGCCGATCTGGTGCCTGACGGGCTTTCGGTCAGCCGGGCTTTTGCGCTGGCCATCGCGCGGCGGGAAAGCGAGTTCGATCCGGGCGCGCGCAGCCATGCCGATGCGCGCGGGCTGATGCAGGTCTTGCCGGGCACGGCAAAGATGATGGCGCAGAAGCTGGACCTTCCCTATGAGGCCGGGCGGCTGACCACCGACCCCAGCTATAACGCCAAGCTGGGCAGCGCCTATCTGGCGGGGCTGGTCGAGGAGTTCGGGCCTTCGATCGCACTGGTGGCTTCGGGGTATAATGCGGGCCCGGGGCGGCCGCGGCGCTGGATCGAGGAATATGGCGATCCGCGCCGGCCGGATGTGGATGTGGTAGACTGGGTGGAATCGATTCCCTTCAACGAAACCCGCACCTATGTGATGCGGGTGGTGGAAGGGGTGGTGATCTATCGCGCCAAGCTGCGCGGATCGGCCGGGCCGGTGCGGGTGACGGCGGAACTGAAGGGGTAGCAGGCGCGGGTGTCTGGCGCCGGGGCCGGTGGCGATTTCAGCCCTGACTGGCGCGCACCCTTTGCCGCCACAGGGTGAACAGCCCCGCGGCCACCACCACGCCTGCGCCGATGACCACGTTGCTGCGCAGGGTTTCGCCAAAGATCAACAGCCCCAGCACCGAAGCCCAGACCAGTTGCAGATAGGCAAAGGGCTGGATGGCCGAGGCTTCGGCCACCTCATAGGCGCGGATCAGCAGCCAGTGTGACAGCGCGGCCGTGCAGCACAGCGCGGCCATCAGGCCCCAGTCGCCCGGGGTCATGTTCTGCCAGTGCCAGATGCCCGCCACCGTCATCACCAGCGCGCCGGCGATGCCGGTCCAGAAGAATGACACCGATGCCGCGTCATGCCGCGCGACATAGCGTGTCAGCAGGCCGTAAAGCGCGAACATCGTGGCGGCCAGCAGCGGAACAAGGGCCGCAGGCGAAAAGACGCCGCTTCCCGGGGCAAGGATGATCAGCACGCCGACAAAGCCGATGCCGATGGCAACCCAGCGCCGCCAGCCCACCTTTTCGCCCAGCACCGGCCCCGAAAGGGCAGCGATCAGCAACGGATAGGTGGCAAAGACGGCATGGGTTTCGACCAGCCCCAAGAGCACGAAGCCGGTGACCATCACGCAGATTTCCAGGGCCAGCAGGATGCCGCGAAAAAGCTGCGTCTTCGGCTTGCGCGAGGCGACGGCGGCGCGCAGGCCGCCGGGGGCCCGCGCCGCCATCACGATGACGAAGGCGGCAAAGAACCAGAACCGCACCATCACCACCATCCACACGTTGTAGGTGCCCCCCAGATGGCGGGAAAGCGCATCCTGCGCGGCAAAGACGATCGTGGTGGCGACCATGAGCCAGATGCCAAGGCGGGTGTTCTGCGGAACGCTCATGCGGGCCGGCGCTC
>JALQTL010000041.1 GCA_023260935.1 Paracoccaceae bacterium | reverse complement strand
AGCTTCTGACCGGGCAGAATGTCCGGCACCTCGGTTGCCATATCAAGGGCGGGGTTCAGCGTCAGGGTCAGGATGGGGGCTTGCATGGGCGATCCTTTCGTCAGCCCCTATGTTAGCGCCAACAACGCCCGCCGAAAAGCGCCCTCGCAGCGCGGCAGGGCAAAAGCAGGGGGCGGATGCAAAACGGGCCGCCCCGGCAAGGGACGGCCCGGCAAGGCGTTGTGACGCCGATGCGATCAGCCGTTCAGCATCATCTGATAGCTGGCAGGCACATAGCGGAAGCCGCTGCTCTGCGCCTCGACAAAGCCCATTCCGGGGAAAGGCATGTGATAGCCGATGAAGGGGATCCGGTCGGCGGCCAGCATGCCGAACACCTCCTTGCGTGTGGCGGCGGCGGCGGCCTTGTCCATGTCGAAGCGGACTTCCCACTCGGGATAGGCCAGCGACCACACATAGTGGTTTGCCGTATCGGCGGTGACAGCCAGCGACTTGCCTTCGCTTTCGATCATATAGACCATATGGCCCGGGGTATGCCCGGCCGCCAGCTTGGCGGTGATCCCCGACGCGACGCTGCCACCATCATCAAGGAAGGTGAACTTGTCGTTCATCGGCTTGACGGACTTGTCGAAGCCCTCGTTCCCTGCGGCTGACCAATGGTTGTGTTCGACGCCGCCCGTTACATAGCGCGCATTGGCGAAGGTGGGCGTGCCTTCGGTAGTCATCATCCCGCCGATATGGTCGCCGTGCATATGCGTCAGAACCACCACATCCACCTGATCGGGGCTGATGCCCGCCGCGGCAAGGGCGGTCGTGGTGCCTTCCGCGGACAGGCCGGTGTCGAACAGCACAAGTTCCGCCCCGGTGTTCACCACCGTGGGGGTAAAGAAGAACTGCGCCACATCGGTGGGCAGGAAGGCAGCATCGGATGCGGCCTTGAATTCCTCGGGTGTCGCGTTCAGTCCGAAGATCTCGCTCGGATTTTCAACCGGGCGTGTGCCCGCCAGAATCGTCGTCACTTCGAAACCGCCCAGCTTGAACCGGTTGAATACCGGTGTCTGGGGACCCAGCATGCCGGCAGCAGCCTGTGCCGGGCGGGCCGAAAGCAGTGCGGGCACGAAGGGAAAGGCAGCCGCGGCGATCAGGGCCGAACGGCGGTTTACCTTGGGGGAAGTCATGGTCATCCTCCTCTGTTACGATTGGCACAAAGGTAGGTGCGAAACCGATAGAAACGAGTCACGCTGGCGTCATCCGGGTGCGGCCGCGCACAGGAATTGTGCGCCTATTCCCACCACTGGTCGATTTGCGCGATATCCTCGTCTGTCCAGCCAAAGTGATGGGCCAGCTCATGCACCATGACATGCGTTACCATTTCCTGAAGCGAGACATTGCCGCGATCGGCCCATTCATCAAGGATCGGGCGCCGGAACAGCCAGATCACATCGGGCTGGGTCTGCTGGTCCATCACCGATTTCTCTGTCAGCGGGATGCCGTCATAAAGCCCGGTCAGTTCGAACGGATCGTGCAGATCCATCGCCTCCAGAACATCCTCGGGGGCGAAATCCTCGATCCGCAGGATGATCTGCGTGGCGGCGGCGCGGTAGGGTTCCGGCAGCGCCACCACGGCCTCGTGCGCGATCTGTTCGATCTGGGCAAGGTCGGGCGCAATGGCGGCGGGGGCGATCTGTGTCATGCCCGTTGATATAGCGACGCCCCCCCTTGCGCGGAAGCCCCCGCCGGCTGATCAGGCGCAAACCGGCAAGGGGGACGACGGCGAGCGCCAAACTGGACAATTCCGGGGCCATGTGACAGGGAAGAGCGGTTGAAGGAGCCACCCCCATGTCCGCAAAGACCGTGACCCGTTTCGCCCCGTCTCCGACTGGATACATCCATGTCGGAAACCTGCGCACCGCCCTGATGAATTATCTGATCGCCCGCAAGACCGGCGGCAGCTTCATCCTGCGTCTGGATGATACCGATCAGGAACGGTCAAAGACGGAATATGCCGATCAGATCATGCGCGATCTGGAATGGCTGGGCCTGCACTGGGACAGGGTGGAACGCCAGTCCCTGAGGCTGGACCGGTACCGCGAGGCGGCCGAGGATCTGAAGACCAAGGGGCGCTTCTATGAAGTGTTCGAAAGCCCCACCGAACTGGACCTGAAGCGCAAGAAGCAGCTAAACATGGGCAAGCCCCCGGTCTATGACCGTGCGGGGCTGAAGCTGTCTGACGCCGAAAAGGAAAAGCTGCGCGCCGAAGGGCGTCAGGGCTATTGGCGGTTCCTGCTGGATCAGGAACGGATCGAATGGACAGACGGCATTCTGGGCCCGATTTCCATCGACGCGGCCTCGGTCAGCGACCCGGTGCTGATCCGCGCCGACGGGCAGGTGCTTTACACCTTTGCCTCGTCGGTCGATGACATCGATATGGGCGTCACCTTCATCGTGCGCGGGGCCGACCATGTGACCAACACGGCAACGCAGATCCAGATCATGAAGGCCATGGGGGGCACGCCGCCCAGCTTTGCCCACCATTCCCTGCTGACCGGCGCCAAGGGCGAGGAGCTTTCCAAACGGCTTGGCACCTTGTCGCTGAAAGACCTGCGCGCACAGGGGGTAGAAGCAATGGCGCTGCTCAGCCTGATGGCGCGGCTTGGGTCGTCGCGCCCGGTAGAGCTTTTTGCCAATCTCGACGAACTGGCCGAAGGCTTTGATGTGGGCACCTTCGGGTCAGCCCCCACGAAGTTCGATGCGGAAGACTTGTTCCCGCTGACCCGCGCCCATGTGCAGGCCTTGCCTTTTGCCGCCGTGGCAGAGCGCATTGCCGGGTTGGGGGTTCCCGCCGACAAGGCCGAGGAATTCTGGGACGTCGCCAAGGGCAACATTACCGTGCTGGACGATCTGGCCGGATGGTGGACGCTGTTCCGCGACGGTGCTGCGCCGTTGGTCGCCGATGAGGACAGGGAGTTCGTGGCTCAGGCGCTTGCCATGCTGCCGCCACAGCCCTGGACCAAGGCAACCTGGGGCCAGTGGACCACCGCGGTAAAGGAAGCCACCGGCCGCAAGGGCCGCGCGCTGTTCATGCCGCTGCGCCAAGCCCTTACGGGGCGCGAGAACGGGCCCGAGATGGCCGATGTGATGCCGCTTCTGCAAAAACCCCCGGTGCTGTGACCGGGGATGCGCGGTAAGGCGCAAGCCGACACGGGCGCCGCAGGGCCGGGCGGGGCCGGATCGCCGGGGTCCGGCCGGGGGGCGGCACCCTTCGGTCAGGCGCGCTTCGTGACCGGCAACCTGATGCGCCATGTCGTCGTGATGTCGCTTACGTCTTCTGTCGGCCTTATGGCCATCTTCATCGTCGACCTTGTCAACATCCTTTACATATCTTGGCTGCAAGACCATGTGGCGACGGCGGCGGTCGGCTATGCCGGGGCGGTGCTTTTCTTTACCACCAGCTTCGGCATCGGCATTTCGATTGCCGTGTCCGCGCTGGTGGCGCGGGCTCTTGGCCAGCGCGATCCGGCTCTTGCGCAGCGCCGGGCCACAAACGGGCTGGTGCTGGGAATGGCGGTCGGTCTGGCCTTTACCCTGATCGTCTGGCTGGGACTTGGCCCAATTGTCCACGCGCTTGGCGCGCGTGACGATACGGCGACGGCAACCGTGCATTTCCTGCGCATTGTCATTGCCGGGCAGCCACTGCTTCTGATCGGCATCATCTCGGCGGCCATTCTGCGCAGCCATGGCGATGCCCGGCGGTCAATGATGGTGACGGTCTGGGGCGCGGTGGTGCTTGCCGTCTGCGATCCGATCCTGATCTTCGGGCTGGATCTGGGGCTGACGGGGGCTGCTGTCGCGGGCATCATCTCTCGACTGGCCATGGCGGTCTTCGGGATCTGGCCTATCCTGCGCCATCACGGTGGTTTCACACCCTTCTCGGCCGAGGGCATGGCCGACGACTGGAAGGCGCTGTCGCGGATTGCGGGGCCCGCGGTCTTGACGCAGGTGGCAACGCCGGTGGGGCAGGCTTTCGTGACCCGGCTGATGGCCCCTTTTGGCGAGGCAGCGGTGGCCGGCATGGCGATAACAGGACGGCTGACGCCGGTTGCCCTTGGCGTCATCTTTGCGCTTTCGGGGGCGCTTGGGCCGATCATCGGGCAGAACGCGGGCGCGGGGCGGATCGACAGGGTCCGTCGGGCGCTTTGGGATGCCGTGATCTTCATGGGGCTGGTCATCGGGCTGGTGACGACGATCCTGTTCCTGCTGCGCGGCCCGCTGGCCGATCTGTTCCACGCCGAGGGTGTTACCCGCGACCTGATCTTTCTGTTCTGCGGGCCACTGTGCCTGCTGTTCTTCTTCAACGGCCTGATCTTTATCGCCAACGCCGCCTGCAACAATCTGGGCCGGCCGTTTCAGTCGACGCTGGTGAACTGGGGCCGGCACACGCTGGGAACGGTGCCTTTTGCGATGTGGCTGGGCGCGGTCTGGGGCGCGTCCGGGGTGTTGATCGGTCAGGCCGTTGGCGGGGTGCTGTTCGGCCTGCTGGCGCTGTGGCTGGCGCTGCGGATCATTGATCAGGTCCGATGATCCGGGCGCCAACCGACAAAAGGCCCCGGTCGACGATGCGGCGTTCTGCCGGGGTCAGGGCCTGAGCGCGCGGATAGCTGGGGGTCTTGCGGTCATCGCGGATGGGCGCTGTCCATCCCGCCGTGGTCTGAAAGAAATGTTCGGCCCCGCTTTCCCCGAATTCACGCAGGAAACCCTGCACCACCGTATCAATGTAGGACAGGATCAGCGGGAATTCCCGGCGCGGTTCAAGGCCATCCCGCACGGGCACGGCATAGACCTGCGCGGCCAGCTCTGCCCCTTCGGTGCGGGCCACCACAGGGTGCCGCCGATAGGCATGTTCGCGTGCATCAAGGGCGGCCCAGTCGGCCCCGGGCACCTTTGCGACCAGACCAAGGATCTGGCTGCCTGGGGCCGCCTCGACCGACAGAAAGGCGACCGGACGATCGGCCACATGCACCCAGACCCGGTGCCACCCATGAAGGCTTGCCCGTCGGGCGTCCGGGTAATCATGGGTGGCCCGGTTCACCAGCGACCCAGAGCCGAAGAAGCGCGCGGTCTGATCCTGCATCGGAAAAAGGTCGCTCCCGCTCTGCATGCCGTCGTATTCATTTCCCCCCTTGCCACGAACGATGGCCCCGCGCTAGACCTGTCACTGTCAGGATCGGGAGAATCCGCGGCCTCTGTAGCCGTGGTGCCGAAGGAGCAACCGCCCCGGTAAACTCTCAGGCGCAAGGGACCGTTTCTGGCACGAAGACTCTGGAGAGTGGCCGCCACTGGCCCGCCGAAGGGATAACGATCTCAGGCGCCTGCATGTGCGGGTAAGGACAGAGGGGGCATCGAGCGGGCGCAAACGCCCAACGCAATCGATGCCGGTATTCCGGCCAGACAGGGGAGGGCGGCATATGACCGACCTGAAACGGACGGGGCTTTATGACCTTCACGTCGAGCTTGGCGCCAAGATGGTGCCGTTTGCGGGCTATG
>JALQTL010000385.1 GCA_023260935.1 Paracoccaceae bacterium | reverse complement strand
GGCGTAAAGCACGCCCTGATAGGGGGTGCCGCGTCGTGCCATCTCGCGGATGGTGGGCATTGTTCTGTCAGACAACATCCTGCTTTTGCTGGTGTTCTGGGAACTGACCTCGCTGTCGTCCTTCCTGCTGATCGGCTATTGGAAGCACCTGCCCGAAGGCCGCCAAGGCGCGCGCATGGCGCTGACAGTCACCGGCGCGGGCGGGCTTGCCATGATCGCGGGCATGCTGATCCTGGGAAATATCGTCGGCAGCTATGACCTCAGCGTGATCTTGCAGAACCGCGAGGCGATCCAGTCCAGCGACTGGTATCTGCCCGCGCTGATCCTGATCCTCCTTGGCGCCTTCACCAAATCGGCGCAGTTCCCGTTCCATTTCTGGCTGCCCCATGCCATGGCCGCGCCCACGCCCGTGTCGGCCTATCTGCATTCTGCCACCATGGTGAAGGCGGGGCTGTTCCTGATGGCGCGGATGTGGCCGGTTCTGGCAGGCACGCCGGAATGGTTCTATATCGTGGCCACCGCCGGCCTTGTCACCATGGTCATGGCCGCCAAGATCGCGCTCTTCAAGGATGACCTGAAGGCGCTTCTGGCCTTTTCCACCGTCAGCCAACTTGGCCTGATCACCATGCTTCTGGGCTTTGGCACGGTCGAGGCGGCCACCGTCGCCGTCTTCCACATCATCAACCATGCCACCTTCAAGGCCGCCCTGTTCATGAGCGCGGGGATTGTCGACCACGAGGCGCATACCCGCGACCTCAAACGCCTAGGCGGCCTGCGCAAGCTGATGCCCATCACCTTCGCCATCGCCACCGTCGCGGCGCTGTCGATGGCCGGCATCCCGCCGCTCAACGGCTTCCTGTCCAAGGAGTTGATGCTGGAAGAAGCCTACCACACCCCCTGGGCCGGCAGCACCTGGTTGATGCCGGTGCTGGCAACCCTTGGCGCGCTGTTCTCGGTCGCCTATTCCTTCCGCTTCATCGCCCATACCTTCCTTGGGCCTGTGCGCGACGATTACCCCCACCACCCGCATGACCCCGGCTTCGGCATGTGGGCCGCCCCCGCCTTCCTGACCGGCCTTGTGGTGCTTATCGGGCTGTTCCCGATGGTCGCTGCCGCCTGGCTGGTGAATGCCGCCGCGGGCGCCGTGACGGGCGAAGAAATCGCCGTGAAGATCACCCACTGGCACGGGCTTTACGCGCCGGCGCTGTGGATGTCGCTGGCGGCCATCGGGGGCGGCCTGATGCTTCTGGGCGCACACAAGCCGTTGATGGCCATGTGGAACGCCACCCCCCGCCCCGAGGCGAAAGCGATCTTCGACGCGCTGATGGAACCCTTCGCGCGCCTGTCGCGGCGGCTGACCGATGCGCTGCATGACGGCGCGCTGACGCGCTACATCGCCATCGGCACGCTGGCCATCGCCGCCGCCGCCTATTACGGTTTCCGTACCGGTGGCCATGTCGCCGGCACGCGCGACCTGATGCCGGTGTCGCCCGTTCCGGCGCTGGCTTGGGCCTCGCTGGTGCTGGCCACCGTGGCCATCGTCATCTTCCACCGCAACCGCCTGCTGACGCTGGTGCTTGTCGGCATCATCGGGCTGACGATCTCGGTCGGCTTTGCCTATTTCTCGGCCCCCGACCTTGCGCTCACGCAGATCTCGGTCGAGGTGGCGACCGTCATCCTGATGCTGCTGGCGCTGAATTTCCTGCCCAAGACCACGCCCAACGAAAGCTCGGGCCTGCGCCGCGGCTGGGATGGCGTCATCGCGGGCATCGCGGGCCTTGGCATCGCGGCCCTGTCCTATGCGCTGATGACCCGCGATTTCGCCTTCCCCACCATTGCCGAATATCACATCGCCAATTCCAAACCCGAAGGTGGCGGCACCAATATCGTCAACGTCATCCTCGTCGATTTCCGCGGCTATGACACCTTTGGCGAAATCACCGTTCTGGGCATCGCCGCCATCGTCATCTACGCTTTGACCGAGGCGCTTTTGCGCGGCGGCCCGGCCAATGACCGGTTGCTGGCCTGGACACCGGACCAGAAGCGCGCGGGCGACCGTCACCCCTTGATGCTGGCCGTGGCCACCCGCCTGATCCTGCCCATCGCGCTGATGGTGGGGGTGTTCATCTTCCTGCGCGGCCACAACCTGCCCGGCGGCGGCTTCATCGCGGGGCTTGTCGTCTCCATCGCGCTGGTGATGCAATACATGGCATCGGGCTTTGCCTGGACGGCCGCGCGCCAGAAGGTCGACTACCACGCCCTGATCGCCGCGGGCGTGCTGATCGCGGCCGCCACCGGCATCGGGTCGTGGTTCGGCGGCCTGCCCTTCATGACCACGGGCTTTGACTATTTCCACTTCCCCCCGCTTGAGGAATTCGAACTGGCCACCGCCGCCATCTTCGACCTTGGCGTGTTCCTTACCGTTCTGGGCGCGGTCATGCTGTCGCTTGCCTCGCTGTCGCGCATCGCCCTCCGGGCGGGTGAGACGGTCAACGTCGAACCCTTCGACATCGACCCGTCCGAGGGCCGCAGCCTCGATGATCTTGACGCGAAGGAGGCCCGCTGATGGAAGCGCTGGTTGCATCCGCCCTTGGGCTGCTTACCTCGGCCGGCGTCTATCTGATGCTGCGCAAGCGCACCTTCCCGGTGATCGTGGGGCTGACGCTTCTGTCCTATGCCGTCAACGTCTTCATCTTCGCGGCTGGCCGGCTGGTCACCAACCTGCCCCCGATCATCGACAAGGCGGCCCCGGGCTATACCGATCCGCTGCCGCAGGCGCTGGTGCTGACCGCCATCGTCATTTCCTTCGGGATGACGGCGGTTATCGTGATGATGGCGCTTGGCGCCTTCCTCGAAGCCGGACATGACAAGGTAGACATGAACGACGATGCCGAAGACAGCCCGGAGACGCTGAAATGATGGGCCACTGGATCATCGCCCCGGTCATCCTGCCCGCCGTTCTGGGCGCGCTGATCGTGCTGTTCATGCGCCATGACCTCTTGTTGCAGCGCGTCTTCTCGCTGGCCGGAACCATCGCGCTGACGCTCATCGCCATGGCGCTGGTCCATGCCGCCACCGTTGATCCGCCCGAGGTCTATCTTCTGGGCAACTGGCCCGCCCCCTTTGGCATCGTGCTGATGCTCGACAGGCTTTCCGCGCTGATGGTGCTTCTGACCGGGCTGCTGGCCCTTGCCGTGCAGCTTTACGCCATCGGCACCAAATGGGATGCGCGGGGGCGGCACTTCCACGCCCTTTTCCAGTTCCAGCTCATGGGGATTTCCGGGGCCTTCCTGACCGGCGACGCCTTCAACCTCTTCGTCTTCTTCGAGGTGCTGCTCATCGCCTCCTACGGGCTGATGATCCACGGCGGCGGGCGTGATCGCCTTCGTGCGGGCGTGCAATATGTGGCCTTCAACCTTGTCGGCTCGTCACTGTTCCTTTTTGCCCTTGCCACGATCTATGGCGTCACCGGCACGCTCAACATCGCCGATCTGGCGGTAAAGGTGCAGAACCTGCCCGAAGGCGATGCCGGCCTGATGCGGGTTGCGGCGGTGATGCTGATCCTTGTCTTTGCCATCAAGGGCGCGCTGGTGCCGCTGCAATTCTGGCTGCCGGCCACCTATGCCAATGCCCCCGGCCCCGTGGCCGCGCTTTTCGCGGTGATGACCAAGATCGGCGCCTATGCCGCCCTGCGCTTTGGCGTGATGGTCTTCCCGCCGGAAACCGCCGCCACCGGCACGCTGATCGCCGATCTGATGCTGCCCGCGGCGCAGGTCACACTGGTGCTGGGCTCGCTTGGCATCCTTGGGGCCGCCACGCTGGGGCGCCTTGCGGCTTTTGCCGCCATCGCCTCGATGGGCACGGCCTTCATCGCGATTTCCGCCTTCACCCCCGCCGCCTCGGCCGCGGCGATGTATTACATGATCCATTCCACCCTTGCCGGGGCGGTCCTGTTCCTTGTCGCCGACATGGTGCTGCACCGCCGCGCCCATGATGCCCTGACCGAGGCGCTGCCCCCCATCGCCGGCGCGGGCCTGATCTCGGGGCTGTTCATGGCCTCGGCCATCGCCTCGGCGGGAATGCCGCCCCTCTCGGGCTTCATCGGAAAGCTTCTGGTGATGGATGCGCTGCGCGATTCCGCGGCGCTGGTCTGGTCGGTGATCCTCGTCTCGTCGCTGATCGCGATCATCGGCTTCTCGCGCGCCGGGTCCACCCTGTTCTGGAAAGCCCATGCCTCGGCCCCGCTCGATCCCCCCGCAGCCCCCGCCCAGCCGCAGGCCTTTGTCGCGATCTTCGCCTTGCTGGCCGGGCTGGTGGCGATGACGGTCCTGGCCGGGCCGATCATGGGCTGGCTCGAAGATACCGCCGCCCAGCTGCATGACCCGGCCGCCTATATCGCCGCCAACCGGCTGCCCGAGGGGAGTTGAGACAGATGTTCAAACGGCTCTTTCCGCACCCGCTCCTGTCCTTTCTTCTCTTCGTCACCTGGATGCTGCTGGTCAATCAGATCAAGCTGGGAAGCATGGTGATGGCGCTGATCCTTGCCATTGCCATTCCGCTGCTGACCGCGCCCTACTGGCCCAACCGCCCGCTGGTGCGCAATATCCCGGCCTTCGCAGCCTATGTGCTGCTGGTCATCTGGGATATCATCCTTGCCAATATCCAGGTCGCCAGGATCATCCTGTTCTACCGCAACGACCAGATCCGTTCGGCCTGGATTCCCGTCCCGATCGAGCTGAAGACGCCCGAGGCGATCACCATGCTGGCCGGCACCATCACCATGACCCCCGGCACCGTCACGGCCGATATGTCATCCTGCGGCAAGGTGCTTCTGATCCATTCGCTGCACGCGCCAGACCCCGATGCCATCCGGGATGAGATCAAGACCCGCTACGAAGCCCGTCTGAAAAGGATTTTCGAATGATCCTCGATTACGCCCTGACCTTCGCCTTCCTCTGCTTCGGCCTTGGCCTTGCGATGAATGTCTACCGCGTCTTTCGCGCCCCGGGCGTGCCTGACCGCATCCTTGCGCTGGATACGATGGTGGTCAACGTCATCGCCCTGATCGTGCTTTACGGCGTCGAAACCCGCTCCGGCATCAACTTCGAGGCAGCCTTGCTGTTTGCCATGACCGGCTTCGTCTCGACCGTGGCCTATTGCAAGTTCATCCTCCGCGGCGACATCATCGAATAAGGCAGGGCAGGGAAAATGGAACAGATCGCAGAAATCCTGATCTCGGCCCTTCTGGTCATCGGCGGCATCTTCGCCGTGATCGGCAGCTTCGGCCTTCTGAAATTGCGCGATACGATGCAGCGCCTGCACGCCCCCACCAAGGCCACCACCATCGGCGTGGGCTCCGCCCTGATCGCGTCGATGGCCTATTTCCTGATCTTCGAAGGCAAGATCAGCTGGCACGAGCTGATGATCACCCTGTTCCTGTTCCTAACCGCCCCGATCACCGCCACCTTCATCGCCAAGGCCCAGATGCACAGCGCCCTGCGCGAAGAAGACATGCCCCCCACCGGCGTCGGCACCGACTGGGCCACCTATGACCCCGAGGTCGAGGCGGTCGATCCCTCGATCATCGACCCGGCACCGAAACGCTGATTTTTGATCGAAGGGTCAAGAACCTGCCGCGCCACCCTTGCCGCCCCTGCCCGGCTCATGCCACATTGGCGCGGTGATGGCCGGGGGGAACCGAAGGTGGCTACAGTGACCGCACAGACCGCAGCCTCGAACCAAAGCACCGGCGCGCCCAACCATCTGCCGCAGCTTGCCCATGCCCGCAACCCCGGCATGGCGCTGGATCTGGACTGGGTGGCCCGCGTGCAGGCCAATACCTCGGCCATCGAGCGCCGCTGCGCCAGCCTTGGCGGCAGACGATCGGTCAAGAAGGACCATCAGGCCGCCTGGCTTGTGAAGGCGATCAGCCTGATCGACCTGACCACCCTGTCGGGCGATGATACCAGGGGCCGCGTCCAGCGGCTTTGCGCCAAGGCGCGGCAGCCCGTGCGCCCCGACATGTTGAAGGCGCTGGGAATGGAAGGGCTGACCGTGGGCGCGGTCTGCGTCTATCACGACATGGTCGAAACCGCCGTCCGCGCGCTGGAAGGCAGCGGCATCCCCGTCGCCGCCGTCTCTACCGGCTTTCCTGCAGGCCTCTCGCCCTGGCACCTGCGCGTGCAGGAAATCCGCGAAAGCGTCGCCGCCGGCGCGCAAGAGATCGACATCGTGATCTCGCGCCGCCATGTGCTGACCCAGAACTGGCACGCTCTCTACGCCGAGATGCAGGAAATGCGCGAAGCCTGCGGCACGGCCCATGTCAAAGCCATCCTCGCCACCGGCGAACTGGGCACGCTGCGCAACGTCGCCCGCGCAAGCCTGGTCTGCATGATGGCCGGCGCCGATTTCATCAAGACCTCGACCGGCAAGGAAAGCGTCAACGCCACCCTGCCCGTCAGCCTGACCATGATCCGCGCCATCCGCGACTATCAGGATGCGACGGGGGTGAAGGTCGGCTACAAACCCGCGGGCGGCATCTCCAAGGCCAAGGACGCGCTGCTTTACCTTGCGCTGATGAAGGATGAACTGGGCCAACCCTGGCTCCAGCCCGATCTGTTCCGCTTCGGCGCCTCATCGCTTCTGGGCGATATCGAACGCCAGCTGGAACATTACCTGACCGGCCATTATTCGGCCGCCAACCGCCATGCGATCGGATGAAGGGGCCAGCGATGCGGCCGGGAAAAGGGGCGCTGCCCCTCGCCGCCCTTGCGGGCGTCTCACCCCGGAGTATTTCTGACCAAGATGAAGCCCCCCGCCGCATTCATCTTGGCAAAAATACTCCCGCCGGAGGCGAAGGCCGCGGCCGGGCGGCGCAGGTCGCAAACCGGGACCGAACCCAGGACATGAGGACTTCACGATGACCCGAGTGCGCGAGATTTTCGAAACCATGTCCTATGGCCCCGCCCCCGAAAGCGATGCCGAAGCGCAGGCCTGGCTGGCCCGGCACCGCAACGGTTTCGGCCATTACATCGACGGCCGCTTCACCCCGCCCGAGGCGCTGTTCGATACGCGGAACCCTGCTACCGGCACTCCCCTTGCCCGGATCAGCCAGGGCAGCGAGGCCAGCGTCGCTGCCGCTGTCGCCGCCGCGCGCCGCGCACAAGGCAAATGGGCCCGCCTGCCCGGCCATGCCCGCGCGGCCTATCTCTATGCCCTTGCCCGGCTGGTGCAGAAACATGCCCGCCTTCTGGCCGTGCTGGAAACGATGGACAACGGCAAGCCCATCCGCGAAAGCCGCGACATCGACATCCCGCTTGTTGCCCGGCATTTCTATTACCACGCGGGTCTTGCCCAGTTGCAGGAGGCGGAGCTTCCCGGTCACGAACCTCTGGGTGTCTGCGGTGCCATCATCCCGTGGAACTTCCCGCTGCTGATGCTGGCCTGGAAGGTGGCGCCGGCGCTTGCGGCGGGCAATACCGTGGTGCTGAAGCCCGCCGAATATACCCCGCTGACCGCCCTTCTCTTTGCCGAAATCAGCCGCGAGGCGGGGCTGCCCAAGGGCGTCTTGAACATAGTCACCGGCGATGGCGCAACCGGGGCCGCACTGGTGGCCCATCCGGGCGTGGACAAGATCGCCTTCACCGGTTCCACCCCTGTGGGCCGGGCCATCCGGCAGGCAACCGCGGGCACCGGCAAGGCGCTGACGCTGGAACTGGGCGGCAAATCCCCCTACATCGTCTTTGACGACGCCGATCTTGACAGCGCCGTCGAAGGTCTTGTTGACGCGATCTGGTTCAACCAGGGTCAGGTCTGCTGCGCCGGGTCGCGGCTCCTGGTGCAGGAAGGCATTGCCGAGCGGTTTCACGAAAAGGTCAAGCGCCGGATGGACGGGTTGCGCCTTGGCAATCCGCTGGACAAGTGCATCGACATCGGCGCCGTGGTCGATCCGGTGCAACTGGCCACGATCAGCGCCATGGTCGATGCTTCGGGCGGCGAGAAATATGTGGCCAACACGCCTCTGCCGGAAGCCGGCTGTTTCTACCCGCCCACCCTGATCACCGGCCTTGGCACCGCAAGCCCCCTGATGCAGGAGGAAATCTTCGGCCCGGTTCTGGTGTCGATGACCTTCCGCACCCCGGCCGAGGCGGTGGAACTGGCCAACAACAGCCGTTACGGCCTTGCCGCCAGCGTCTGGACCGAAAACGTCAACCTCGCGCTTGATGTCGCCCCGAAGCTGAAGGCGGGGGTGGTCTGGGTCAATGCCACCAATCTCTTCGATGCCGCCGCCGGATTTGGCGGGCTGCGCGAAAGCGGCTTTGGCCGCGAAGGCGGCTGGGAAGGCCTGCTGGCCTATCTGGCACCCAAGGCGAAAGCCGCCCCCCTGAAGCCGGTGACGGCCCTGCCCGCCCCTGCCGTTCCGTCGGTCAGCGGGCTGGACCGTACGGCCAAGCTTTTCATCGGGGGCAAGCAGGCCCGCCCGGATGGCGGCCAGACCCGCACGGTCTTCGGGCCGCGCGGGCAACTGCTGGGTCAGGTCGGGCTGGCCAACCGCAAGGATATCCGCAACGCGGTGGAAGCCGCGCAGGCCGCAAGGGGCTGGGGCCGGACCACCGGCCACAACCGCGCGCAGATCCTGTATTACATCGCCGAAAACCTTTCCGCCCGGGCCGAGGAATTCGCCCGCCGCCTGAAGGACATGACCGGCAAGCCCGGCACGGCCGAAGTGGCGGCCACGATCAACCGCCTGTTCACCTATGCCGCTTGGGCCGACAAGTTCGATGGTCAGGCCAAATCCGTGCCGATCCGGGGCATTGCCCTGGCCATGAACGAACCCTGCGGCGTGATCGGCGCGCTTTGCCCGGACGAGGCGCCGCTGCTGGGGCTGATCTCGGTCATGGGGCCGGCGATCGCCATGGGCAACACCTGCGTGCTGGTCGCTTCGGAACCCTTCCCGCTGTCGGCCACGGATTTCTATCAGGTGCTGGAAACCTCTGACCTGCCCGCGGGTGTGGTCAATATCCTGACCGGGTCGCATGCCGAACTGGCCAAGCCGCTGGCGGGCCATATGGATGTGGATGCGGTCTGGGGCTTCTCCTCGACCCCGCTTTCGGCGGTGATCGAGGCAGAGGCCGCGGGCAACCTGAAGCGGACATGGGTGAACCACGGCCGCGCGCGTGACTGGTTCGGCCCCGAAGGCGAAGGCCGCGCCTTCCTGCGGCAGGCGACCGAGGTGAAGACGATCTGGGTGCCTTACGGCGAATAGCCGGGCGCCCGATTCGCCGGTCAGGGTTAACGCCCCGCGGTGCCCCAGTGCGGGAAGATGCGGGCAAGACGGGCGCAAGACGCCCGGAAGACCAAAAGAAGACCGTTAACCACCCCGAAACCTGCCGGATTAACGCAGCGTTCCCAAGGGTTTGGCCCTTGGTGCGGGGGGCGGTTCAGGCCCGCCCCGATTGCGCCGAAAGTGTCAGCGGATCGATCCCCATCGACTTCAGAGAGGCGATCCATTTGCCGGCGTCATCCTCGGCAAAGACAAGGTCTTTGCGGGCATCGCAGACCAGCCAGTCATTGCGCCCGATCTCGGCCTCCAGCTGCCCCGGGCCCCAGCCGGAATAGCCCAGCGCCAGAAGCGCCGTCGACGGGCCCTGCCCGCAGGCAAAGGCTTCCAGAATGTCCAGCGTCGCGGTCATCCGCCACCCCCCCGGCACCCCCATCGAGGCCGCCTGTTCCGGGTAATCTGCCGAATGCAGCACAAAGCCGCGCCCGCGCTCGACCGGCCCGCCGACATGCACGCGGATGTCGCGTCCTTGCGGCGCGGCGGGAATGTTCAGATGGTCCAGCAGGCTGGCAAAGCTCAACTCGGGGTTGGGCTTGTTCACGATCAGCCCCATGGCGCCATCGTCGCTATGGGCGCAGACCATGATCACGCTGCGGTCGAACCGGGGGTCTGCCATGCCCGGCATCGCCACCAGCAGTTTGCCTGCAAGGTTCATCCCTGCCCCCCCTTTATTCAGGTTCCACCCCCTGCAAGGATGGCAATGATGCCGCAGCACCTCAAGCCCCATATGGTCGCGCCGGCATCCCACCTTTGTGACTTCCCTTTCCGGGCCCCGCCCCTATTCTTCGCGCATGATCCGGAACACGCTCCTCATGCTTCTTGCGCTGTCGCAGCCCGCCCTTTCCCAGGGTGTGACCCAGTCGGACATTCTGGCCGGAGAGCTGCGCCCCGGCTGGCAGATCAGCAGCAGCCGGCACATGTCGGCACTGCACCTTCGGCTGGCGCCGCACTGGAAAACCTATTGGCGCGCGCCCGGCGATGCCGGTATTCCGCCCAGTTTCGACTGGTCAGCCTCGCGCAACCTGAAGTCGCTGAAACTGCACTGGCCGGCGCCGGAAGTGTTTCATACCAATGGGATGACCTCGGTTGGCTATCACCGCGAGCTGGTCTTGCCGATCGAAGTGGAACCGATCGATCCGTCAAGGCCGGTGCATCTGGCGGCAACGGTCGAACTGGGGGTGTGCAAGGATATCTGCATGCCCGCCAGCCTGACCCTGTCGGCCGATCTTATGGCGCCGGGCAAGCCTGACAGCATCATCTCGCAAGCTCTTGCCGCGCGCCCCGCCACGGGGTCCGAAGCGGGGGTGCGCGGGCATGACTGTGCGCTGGTCCCGATCAGTGACGGCATGCGCCTGACCACCCGGATCGACATGCCCAGCATCGGACGGATCGAAGCCATCGTCGTGGAACCCGGCATTCCCGGCATCTGGGTCTCCGAGGCCGAGGTCAGCCATTCGGGCCGGCAGGTTCAGGCCGTGGTGGATATGGTGCCCCCTTCGGGCCAGCCCTTTTCGCTGACCCGCGACGGCGTGATCGTCACCGTGATCGGCCGGGGCGGGCGTCTGTTGCATGGTCGCGCCTGCGCGCGCAGCCGATGCTTGGGCGTTTCGGGCATAAGGCGGGAGCGGCGACGCTGGAAGATATGACGGCGTCTGCGCTGTTTCATGACCTCGGGCTTTCCTCGCCCTCTTATCCCGCGTCGGAGGGCGATTG
>JALQTL010000363.1 GCA_023260935.1 Paracoccaceae bacterium | reverse complement strand
CCGTCCTCGACGGTGGAACCCCCCGTGGCGAGGAAGCTTAAGGCTGCCTTCGCGGAAGAGGGCATCGTCCCTGTCGAAAAGGTCGAGGAGAAGAAGCCCGAGGCCAAGCCTGCCCCGAAACCTGCTCCGAAGAAAGAAGAGCCCGCTGCTGAAGAGCCTGAGGCACCCGCGGCTGAGGCCGCGCCCGAGGCTGACAAGCCTGCGATGCCGCGTCCCCCGGCGCCGAAGCCCGGAATGCCCCGCCCCGGTAACAACCCCTACGCCTCCAGCCAAGGCATGTCACGCCCCGGCATTCCCCGCCCGGGCAACAACCCCTTTAGTTCAACCCAGGGAATGGGTCGACCCACTCCCGGAGGCCCTCGACCGGGCGCTCCCCGCGAGGGTGGTCGCGACGGTGGTCGCGAGCAGGGTCGTATTCCTTTCCAGCAGCGCGGTGGCGGCGCTGGCCACACGAGATACCCGGATGATGACCGAAGTGCTGCGGACCCACTTTCCCGAAACGCTGCGCAATGCAACCTATGCCACCTATATCCGCTGTCACGATGATATCGGCTGGGCAGTGACGGATGAAGATGCCGCGGCCCTTGGCCTTTCCGGGCCGGCGCACCGGGCTTTTCTTTCCGATTTCTATGACGGCAGTTTTCCCGGAAGCTTTGCCCGCGGTGCCCTGTTTCAGGAAAACCCCGCCACGGGTGACAAGCGGATTTCGGGCAGCTTCGCTTCGCTTGCCGGGTTGGAAAGGGCGCGGGACGAAGACGACATGCCGGGAATGGAGCTTGCGGTGCAGCGCATGCTGATGGGCCACGCGCTCATCGCCAGTTTCGGGGGCATTCCCTTGATCTACATGGGCGATGAACTGGCCCTTTTGAACGATCACGGCTATCAGGACGTGCCGACACATGCACATGACAGCCGCTGGCTGCACCGCCCCATGATGGATTGGGCACTGGCGGAAAGCCGGCATGAGGGCGGCTCACCCTCGGCGCTGGTGTTCTGGGGCACCCGCCACATTCTGGCCCGGCGCAAGGAAACCCAGGCCCTTCATGCCGCTTATGGCACGCGGATCGTGCCCTGCGACGTGGGGGGAATCTTTGCCTTTGTCAGGCTGGCGCCCACGGGGCCGGTGCTGTGCCTGTTCAACTTTACCGAACATTGGCAGCATCTGCCCGAAGGCTGGGCACGCCAGCAGGGGGTTTCGCGGATGCATGACCTCTTGTCAGATCATCCCGTTGAAACGCATCACGGCAATATTGCCCTGCCACCCTATGCGCGGGTCTGGCTGGTCTGACCGCCGCCGTCAGGCGGGAGAGCGTGCCGCGCCATAGTCGCGCGCGCCGAAGATGGCGCTGCCCACCCTTACATGGGTGGCGCCATGGGCGATGGCAGCCTCGAAATCGGAACTCATCCCCATCGACAGACCGGAAAGCCCGTTGCGGGCAGCCATCTGCGCCAGCAGGGTGAAATGCGGCTCTGGCGGGGCGTCTTCGGGCGGGATGCACATCAGGCCCTGAATCGGCAGATCCATCGCCCGGCAGGCGGCTACGAAATCATCGACCTGATCGGGCAGAACGCCGGCCTTCTGCGGCTCTGCCCCGGTATTGACCTGAATGAAAAGATCGGGGCTTGCACCGCGCGATTGCGCCAGACGCGCCAGCTTTTCGGCCAGCGAAGGGCGATCAACCGAATGGATGGCATCGAAGAGTTCGACCGCGACCTTGGCCTTGTTGGTCTGCAACGGGCCGATCATATGCAGATCGACGGCACCGAATTCCGTGCGCAGGGCGGGCCACTTGGCCTGCGCCTCTTGCACATAGTTTTCCCCGAAACAACGATGGCCCGCAGCCAGCACGGCACGCACACGCTCAAGGGGTTGAACCTTTGAAACCGCGATCAGGCGGACCTCATCAGCCGACCGCCCCGCAGCCTGTTTGGCCCGGGCGATTCTTTCCAGCGTTTCAGAAAGAGACACCGTTTCCCGCTCCACTTCTGACAGAAGGGCTGTGCCTGTCGGCCAAGCCTTCGCCACAAAAAAGTAGAGCGGGCCAATGGCCCGCTCTACCCTTGTATCGTTTTCGACCTTAGAAGTCGAAGCGAACACCAACACCAGCGATGGTGTCTTTGCTGTAGCTGCGGTGGATGTCAGCCGCCAGGCGAGCGCCGCCCAGGTCATAGTCCACGCCCAGGCCATAGGAGGTGTCGGTCAGGTTGGCAGCTGCGTCATCATTGGCGATGTAGCCTTTGATGGTGATCGCATCCATCGTGTAGTTCCCGTACAGGGTGATGCGCTCTTGGTTCGCAGCACCGAAGTCGGCCTTGTTGTACAGCAGGCCAACGTTCGCCACGTCGCTGATGGCATATTCGGCACCCAGGAAGAGGGCCTTGTCGCCGTCCACGCCAGCGGCGTTGTCAGCATAGGCAGCAGCGATGGTGAACTGGTTGAACTTGTAGTCAGCCGAAACCGACAGTTCTTCCGCAGTGCCAACCGGCAGCGAGGAGTCGGTCTGATCGGGGTCGATGTACGAAATGCGCAGGTTCAGGCCGTTCACCGCGTACGACGCGAAGATGCCCATGCGGTTGTCTTCACCAACATAGGGGGTGCTGGAGAAAGCGTAGAAGTTGCCGATCGGGTCGCCGAAGCCACGGTCAAGGTAGCCGATTTCCGAGTTGTACATCAGCGCAACCGAGTCGATCGCGGTGTTCGTGTTACCCACTTCAAGGCGGAAGCCTTCGTAGGTTGCGTACAGCTGGGCGGGCGACAGGGTCGCACCGGAAGCACCGTCGGTGTACTGCAGACGGATGCGGCCACCGAAACGAACGCCGGAATCGGTTTCAACCGAACCGTCGATGTTCACACGCATACGCATGTTGACTTGCGACTTCGACGTGCCAGCAGCGGCGCCATCGTTGTAGTCCAGACCGAAGCGGCCGTAGCCCGACAGCTTGATGTCTGCAGCGGCGACCGAAGCCGAAGCGGCCAGAAGGGTCGTCGCGAGAAGAATCTTTTTCATGTTCTTTCCCTCTTTCCTCAAGGTAAGCCCCGCCGCAGGGGAATCCGCGGTGGGAATGGTGCTGTTTTCTACCCACGCCCCCCCGATTGCAATCATGACTGTCTGGCGGCGGGAATTGCGAATTCGCGTGGTGCAGCAATGCCACAGGTGGTTGCCCGGCATGAATGGCCATGCCCCGGCTCGCGCCCGCAAGGGTGCGAAAAGCCTTGGCACGCTGGAAGGGCTGGGCTAGACAGCAAAGAAAGCACTTACGGGGGCCCGGATGTTCCTTCATCGCCTGGCGAAAATTTGTCTTGCCGCCTGCGTCGCCGCGTCCCTTGCCGCGTGCGGAACCGGAATTGCCAGTGGCGACAGCGGCTTGTTCCGCCGCTCGCCCCGCGTGGTCGACCCTGCCGAACAGGCGCAACGCGACCGGGCCGAAGCCCAGCGCGCGGCGGTCACGCGGTCGCAGGCAGAAGAAACCGGGCGGCGCAAGATCTGGGATCTGTTCACCAATACGGTCGATCCGAACACCACGGTCGAGGTGAACAAGTATCTGTGGCAAGCCAGCCTTGAAGTGCTGAACTTCCTGCCGATCGAGTCGGTTGACCCGTTCACCGGCGTGATCGTGACGGGGTATGGCGCCCCTCCGGGCGGGGGCCGGGCCTACCGCGCCACCGTTTACGTTCAGGATCCGGCGCTGGATGCCCGATCGCTGCGCGTGGCCCTTCAGACCCGGGGCGGCGGCGCCGTTTCGGCCGAGGCGACCCGGGCCATTGAAGACAGCATCCTGACCCGCGCGCGCCAGTTGCGCGTGCGTGACGGCAAGCTGTAACCCTTCTTCAGCTGCGGGAAAAAGCGAGAATGGCCTGAGCCAGACAGTCAAGGCTGTCTGTCCAGGGCAGGGTTATCGCCGGGGCAATCAGCGAAAGTTCGGTGCAGGCCACCAGCAGGTGGTCACATTGCGGGGCCAGCCGTTCCGCCGCGTCCCGCAGGGCGGATTGCTGGGCTGCCCCCACCTCTCCGGCCTTGATCTGGCGGATCAGCGCCAGCACCGGGCCTTCGTCCTTGGGCCAGACGGCGGTGAACCCGGCCTGTTCAAAGGCCGCATCGAAGGCGGATGTCACCCGCACCCCAGGCGATGCCAGCAGGCCGATTCGCCGGCCTGCCCCCAAGCTTTGCAACTGGTTTACCGTGGCCTGCCGCATATCAAGAAAGGGCAGGTCGGTTGCCGCGCGGATCCGGGGCGCATAGGCATGAGCGGTATTGCAGGGCATGGCCAGCGCACTGGCCCCCGCGGCCTGAAGGTCACGCGCCATGGCGGCCAGCACCGGGCCCGGGTCATCGCCCTGCCCTTCCAGCAACCGCCGGATTCGGCTGGGCAC
>JALQTL010000333.1 GCA_023260935.1 Paracoccaceae bacterium | reverse complement strand
TCAGGAACTTGGTCCCCTGACTTTTTTGGGGTCAGCCAATCGCGACCGCCAGCGCCCCGCCACTGCACGCCCTGTGCATCTAATAGGCGCTGCGCCGCAACGTGACGCAGGAAGAGGTCGGCAAGGCCGCGCTCTATCTGCTGTCCGATCTGGGCAGCGGCACCACGGGCGAGAACCTTCATGTGGACGCGGGCTATCACGTCGTGGGCATGAAGGCGGTCGACGCGCCCGATATCGATGTGGTGACAGGGCGCAAGGAATGACACTTGCGGCCTTTCTGGCCTTTGCCGGCCTGTCGCTTTTCGCGGCCATCAGCCCCGGCCCGGCGGTGATCATGGCCGCCCGCACCGGTCTGACCGAGGGGTTTCGCACCGGCGCCATGCTGGCCGCCGGGATCGGCGCGGGCGCGGTGGTCTGGGCCAGCGCGGCCATGTTCGGGCTGAACCTGCTGTTTGCGGCGGCCCCCGCAATGCTCTGGGCGCTGAAACTGGGCGGCGGGGCCTATCTGGTCTGGATGGCCTGGCACCTGTGGCGCGATGCGGCACAGCCCATCGATACCTCGGCCACCCCCGCCCTGCCCCGCACCGCCGCCTCGGCCTTCCGGCTGGGCCTGTTCACTCAGCTTGCCAATCCCAAGCCTGCAGTGATGTTCTCGGCCATCTTTCTGGGCACCGTCCCGCCGGATACGCCCGCATGGGTCTATGGCGCGCTTCTGGCGGTGGTCTTTTGCAATGAAACGGTCTGGAACATCCTTGTCGCCCGGATCTTCTCGCTCGACCGGACCCGCGCCCGCTATATCAGCCTGAAAACCGTCATCGACCGCAGCTTCGGCGCGCTTCTGGCCCTTTTGGGCGCAAAGATCGCCGCAACCTGAAGGAGCCCGCAATGTCTGCCGAACGCCTACCGCATGAAAAGGGGTTTCACGTCAGCTGGGACCAGATCCATCGCGACGCCCGGGCCTTGGCCTGGCGGCTGGATGGCAAGGGCCCCGATGACGGGAACTGGCGGGCAGTCGTGGGCATCACCCGTGGCGGCCTCGTGCCTGCGATGATCGTCAGCCGTGAACTGGATATCCGCATCGTCGACACCATCAGCGTGCGGTCCTACAGCCACCAGTCGCAGACCGAGGCCAAGGTGCTGAAATCCCCGCAGGACAGCCTGATGGGCGATGGCACGGGCATCCTGATCGTCGATGATCTGGTGGACAGCGGCAAGACGCTGGAGCTGGTACGCAAGCTTTACCCCAAGGCACATTTCGCCACCGTCTATGCCAAACCCAGCGGCAAGCCGCAGGTGGATACCTACATCACCGAGGTCAGCCAGGACACCTGGATCTTCTTCCCCTGGGATATGGCGCTGCAATACGTCCAGCCCTATCGCGGCACTGACTGATCCCCGCGGCAGGAAGGAAGGGGGCTGTCTGCCCCCTCTTGCCCTGACGGGCAATTCACCCCCGAGAGTATTTCTGCCAAGCTGAAGGATCATTGCGCTTCATCTTGGGAAAAGTACTCTCCGGGGGTGCGGGGGTAGAAAACCCCCGCTCTGACATGTCAAGGAAGGCCTGACGCATGACCCTGCCGCTGAACCCCGCCATGGCCGCGACCGATGCCCCCCCGGTAATGGAGGCGCGGCGCTGGATCGAAGGCGTCATCTTTCCTGCCGACCGCCCGCTGATCAACGTCAGCCAGGCCGCGCCGGTGGAACCGCCCCCCCTCACGCTGCGTCAGGCGATTGCCGAGGCGGCGCTTGGCAATGACGCGGCGCATCTTTACGGCCCCGTGCTGGGTTTGCCCGCGCTGCGTGAAGAGATTGCCGCGCAATGGTCGGCGGCCTATGGCGGGGCCGTTTCTCCCTCGCAGGTGGCGATTACCCAAGGCTGCAATCAGGCCTTTACCGCTGTCATGGCCACGCTGGCCGGATCGGGGGACGAGGTGATCTTGCCGACCCCATGGTATTTCAACCACAAGATGTGGCTTGACATGCAAGCGATCACGACTGTCGCGCTGGAAACCGGTGCGAGCCTGGTCCCAGATGCCGCAAGGGCAGAGGCGCTGATCACCGACAAGACCCGCGCCATATGCCTTGTAACGCCCAATAACCCGGGCGGCGTGGAGTATCCCGCCGGCACGCTTTCGGCCTTTCGCGATCTGTGCCGGAAGCATGGGCTGGCGCTGATTGTAGACGAAACCTACCGCGATTTTGACAGCCGCCATTCCGCCGAAACGGGCGGGCGGCCGCATGAT
>JALQTL010000185.1 GCA_023260935.1 Paracoccaceae bacterium | reverse complement strand
GAAAAGCCTACCACCCGATGATCGCGCAAGACCTTGGACAAGGCACCGTATTTCTGCCTTTCCAGCGCTTCCATCCGGCGCAGGATGCAATCGCAGGCCAGAATGGCTGCGGGCCTTTCCCCCTCACTCAGCCGCGAAAGCGCCTGATCAAGATGGGCGACCATGTCCTGCGGTTCGGCAAGGGTCAGAACCAGCCCTTCGTCGATGGCAGAAAAAAAGATCAGATCTCCGTTTTCGTCTACCCGCTGGATGGCGCGCACATGATGCCGCCCGCCCACCCTGACCACCACCGGATGGGCCGCAAAGGTGAAGGTGGTCAACTGCGCCGGATCCTTGCCCAGAAGCCTTGCATATTCCCGTGCCGCCGGTTCGGCGTTGATCTCGCGCACAATGCGGCGGCGCGGATCGGCCCCCGTGACCACCATCTTGCGGTCCGTGGGCAAAAGGTGATCCAGCTTGAACACCCGCACCCGGCAATCGGTGCGCACCAGCATCAGGATCGCGGCGTTCGCGCGCGCGCGGCCCTGCCAGATCACGGCAGTCTGCGCAAAGCGGATGCCATCACCCGCCGACCCGCCAAACAGCGGCAAGGGCCCCAAACCGGGCGCCAGGGCCGAGGTCAGCTCATCCTCACGCGTGGACAGGCCGTCCACCATCAGAAAGGCAAATTCGTGATCCCAGCCGGGGTTCCGGTCTGAAAGCGCCGCGCGCCGGCGGATCATCTGGCCAATCAGCTCTTGCGGCTGAAGATCGTCCAGATCGGGGATGAACAGGCAATCGGTGGCGAAATGCGCGGCCGGAAGGCCCACCGCCACGACCTCGCCCTCGGCATAGCCTTCGCCGGAAATCTCTCCCGCCGTGGTGCAACCGATGACCCGGGAAGGATCGAAGCAGCGCCCCACTCCGGCCATCAACGCGGCCAGATCCGCCTCGGACGAGATGAACAGGATGATCCGGTCAAACGGCCCCGGGCCCAGCGCCGCACAAAGCCGGCCCGCGCAATCGCTGTCCCCCGCGGGAACCGAGGCGCTGACCACCAGTGGCATCCCCGCCATCCGCCCCGCCGAAAACGCCCCGCCCCCCCCGGGGGGCATGGCGGGCGCCCCCATCCAAGCATCGGCCATGATGTCCTCCCCTTGCATCAAAGGCTAAGGCCACCGCCCCGGGCCGGGCAAGCAAAACATGGCCCGCTGGCACCGCCCACAGGGCGCCCGCGTGGGCCGCCTAGTCGTTCTCAAGCATCAGGCTTTCGAAACTGGCGCCCCGCGCCATCAGCACCGCCTGCGTGCGGCTTTGCACGCCCAGCTTGCGCATGATCGCGGTGACATGGGCCTTGACCGTGGTTTCTGCAATCGAAAGGTCATAGGCGATCTGCTTGTTCAGAAGCCCCTCGCAGATCAGTTGCAGGATCCTTGCCTGCTGGCGCGTCAGCAATGCCAGCCGCGCCATCGCCTCTTCCTTGCGCGAGGCAGGGGATTGCGGATCGCTCTGCGGCGTGAAGCCTTCGGGCACGAAGGCCCGGCCTGCGCGGATTGCGTCAAAGGCCGCGCGAAACACGTCGCGGTGGCTGTGCTTGGGCACGAACCCCGCCGCCCCCGCCTTCAAGGCGGCCCCGATCACCCGGTTGTCGGCCAGCGACGAAACCACCACCACCGGCGTCTGCCCCACCACCGATTTCAGGCGGATCAACCCGTCCAGCCCGTCCACATCCGGCAGGTTCAGATCCAGCACCACGACATCGGGCACCGGGGATTGATCCAGCCGCTCGATCGCGCTGTCCAGCCGGTCCGCCGTCTCGATCCGCGCGATTCCCGCCACCGCCTTCAGGGTCATCGAAAGAGCATCGCAAAACAGCGGGTGATCATCCACAATCAACGCCCGGTTCAAGGGCCGCTCTGCCATGGGGAATTGCGGGTTCATGCACCACCTTTTCACGCCTGCCACAGCGCCATGCTGACTGTGCCATGCTACCCCTGCCCAGCACGGGCGCAAAGCTGGCCTTAAGTCCTATAACAGCCGGCAGATTTCCGCAAATTCCCGGCATCGGGGCTGGAGAGCGGCGCCCCGATCCGTTATGGCCGCCCCAACCCGGAGGTCCGTTCCAGCATGTCCCAGTTCTCGCGCCGCGCCGCCCTGACCCTTGGCCTGATGGCCGCCCTTTCCGCTTGCGGCAGCCCCCGTCGCCCCGCGCCTCCCCCGGGCCGGGCACGGATGCAACCGGGCGACACCCCCGAAATGCGCGCCCTGATCCGCAAATACGCCGCCATCCACGACATCCCCGAAAGCCTTCTGCACCGGGTGATCCAGCGCGAAAGCGGCTATAACCCCGCCGCCCGCAACGGGCCCTACTACGGGCTGATGCAAATCCTGCCGCAAACCGCCCGCACGATGGGGTATCGCGGCCAACCCGAAGGGTTGCTGGATGCCGAAACCAATCT
>JALQTL010000131.1 GCA_023260935.1 Paracoccaceae bacterium | reverse complement strand
CCAGGACAACCACATCACCGCGCGGCTCACCGTGCAGGACCTGGTCGAGTTCGGACGCTTCCCGCACTCGAGGGGACGGCTCACCGTGGCCGACCGGGAGCACATCGACCGGGCGATCGCGTACCTCGACCTCGACGCCTTCCGCACCCGGTTTCTCGATGAGCTCTCCGGCGGTCAGCGCCAGCGCGCCCACATCGCCATGGGCAGGTCGTTCAACGCGGCAAAGGGCGCGAAATCCACCTGGCGCAGCAGATCGGCATCGGCAGTGACGGTGGGCAGATCATGGTGGGTATCAGCCTGCGCAAGCCCATGCCCCGGCAGATGCTTCATCACCGGCAGAACCCCGCCCGCCAGAAGACCGTCGGCCACCCCCCGGGAAATAGCCGAAACCGTTTCGGGATCAAAGCCATAGCAGCGGTTCTTCAGAAAGGCATGCGTGGCTTTTCGGGCCACATCGGCGCAGGGCGCGCAATTGGCATCAATCCCCGCCGCGCGCAATTCATAGGCGATAAGACGCGATTGCACCCACATTGCACGAACCGGATCACGCGCCCGCGTCACCGTTTCCAGAGGTGGCGCCCATTCGCGCCAGAAGGGCGCGCGCAGGCGCTGAACCCGCCCGCCTTCCTGATCGATCAGGATCGGCGCATCGCGCCCGACCGCCCCGCGCAGATCGGCGCAAAGCTGGCGCAACTGCCGGGGATTTTCCACGTTACGCGCGAACAGAATGAAGCCGAACGGGTCCACCTCCCGAAAGAATGCGGCCTCACGGTCCGAAAGCACGGGGCCCAGACAGCCGAAGATCGCCGCCAGACGCCCTGTCATCTGTGAACGACCGGCACGCAGGTGGCATCCTCGGCCTCCAGCGCAGAACAGAAGCGCCGGGCGTCATCCTCGCCCTCGAAGCCTTCGGCCCGCAGCCGGTAAAAGACCCGCCCACCCGATTCCGCCGGCTGGACGACAACGCCCTTGCCGCTCATCAGATCGCCGAAGCGTTCCGCCAGCCGGGCCCATTCGCCCTGCGCCAGTTCCACCGTATCAAACGCGCCCAGTTGAACCAGCCGGGCGCCCGGGGCCAGGGCAGCAGGGTCCACCATCCGCATCGCAACCGCCGGGATCGGCGCGGCATCGACCGTCAGCCGCTTGGCCGCAGTGGCCGGGCGCGGCATGGGGCGCAACGACCGCGCCAGCCCCGCGCCCGAGGCTTGCACGGCCCCGGTCGGTTCCACCTGCGTAAGGCTTGCTTCATCAATTCCCAAGGCCTCGGCCAGTGCCGCGGCAACGGCATCGCTGGTGGCGGCGGGCTCTGCCGAAGGATCGGAAACCGTTTCGGCAAGAACATCGGATACCCCGGAAAGCGGGGCCTGCCCAAGGGCCGTGATCGCGGCAGGTTCTTCCGCGATGACAATGGGCGGCGCCCCCGTGACGGGGCTGCCCGCCACAAGGCCCGGCGTATCATCCAGATCCAGCTGCACGGGTTCGGGCGCCAGAATGATCTGATCGGGCAAGGGTTCGGCCGCGCCCAGTTCGGCAATCGCATTCACCGCCATGCCCTGATGGTCTGCGATGGTGCCACCCGGATTGGCCGGGGCCACGCGCAACGGATCGTGCTGGGCGCGGATGACCGGCACCCCGCTGACATCGCGCACCGCCAGATTATACCCCCAGACCGCCACACCGGCCAGAAGACCGATCGAACAGACCGCCCCCGCCATATTGACGAAGCGCTGGGTCTGTATCATCGGGAAACGGGGGGCTGCCCCGTATTCATCAAAGTCGATTTCCGCCATGCTCTGCCTCGATCAGGCGGGTTGATCCCGCCATTTGCCTGCTTCGCCGGCGGGGCGCCTTGTTGTTCAGCGCATTTCCTCTACCGGTGTCACGCCCAAGATACCAAGACCTGCGCAAATGACAACGCCCGTGGCCCGTGCAAGGGCAATTTTCGCCTGCGATGTGGCCGGATCGTCTTGCAGGAAGCGCAAGGAAGCCTCGTCATTCCCGCGGTTCCACAGCCCGTGGAATTCCGACGCCAGTTCATAAAGGTAAAAGGCCACCCGGTGGGGTTCGTTCGTGCGCGCGGCAATTTCCACCAGCCGCGGCCATTCGGCGATCTTGCGCGCCATGGCGATTTCGGCCGGATGGTTCAGCCCCGCAAGGTCCACCCCCGCCAGAACCGCGTCATCCACCTCCAGCCCCGCCTCGCGCGCCTTGCGCAGGATCGAGTTCACCCGGGCATTGGCGTATTGCACATAAAAGACGGGGTTGTCCTTCGACTGTTCCAGCACCTTGTCAAAGTCGAAATCCAGCGCCACGTCGTTCTTGCGCGTCAGCATGATGAAACGGGTCACATCGGCGCCCGCCATTTCCACCACATCGCGCAGCGTGACGAAGGTGCCCGCGCGCTTTGACATCTTGAACGGCTCGCCGTTCTTCCACAGCTTGACGAGCTGGATCAGCTTGATGTCCAGGGGCACCCGGCCGTTCGACAAAGCCGAAACGGCGGCCTTCATGCGCTTCACATAGCCGCCGTGATCGGCGCCGAAAATATCGATCAACTGGTCGAAGCCGCGCTTCACCTTGTTGTAGTGATAGGCAATGTCGGGGGCGAAATAGGTCCAGCTTCCGTCGGATTTCTGCACCGGGCGGTCCACATCATCGCCATGAGCGGTTGACCGGAACAGCGTCTGCACCCGGGGTTCCCAGTCTTCGGGCAACTGGCCCTTGGGCGGTTCAAGCGTGCCTTCATAGATCAGCCCCATCCCGCGCAGCGTATCGATCGCAGCCTCGATCTGGCCAGTGCCATAGAGGGCCTTTTCGCTGGAATAGACATCCATCCGCACGCCCAGCGCGGCCAGATCGTCGCGGATCATCTGCATCATGCGGTCGGTCGCGAATTCGCGCACCTTGGCCAGCCATGCCTCTTCTGGCTGATCCAGAAGGCTCGCGCCAAAGGCATCCTTCAGCGCTTCGCCCACCGGGACAAGGTATTCGCCGGGATACAGGCCTTCGCGGATTTCCGGGTCCAGCCCATGCGCCTGCCGATAGCGTTCAAAGGCCGACCGGGCCAGAACATCAACCTGCGCGCCGCCATCGTTGATGTAATATTCCCGCGTCACGTCCCAGCCGGCAAAGGCCAGAAGATTGGCCAGCGCATCGCCCACCACCGCGCCGCGCACATGGCCCACATGCATCGGACCGGTCGGGTTTGCGCTGACGAATTCCACGTTCACCTTCTGCCCGGCGCCCAGATCCGAAGACCCGAAGGCCCTGCCCCCGATCAGCGCGCTGCGCAGGATGCCGTGCCAGACTGCCGGCGCCAGCGCCATGTTCAGAAACCCCGGGCCGGCAACATCGGCCCCGGCCACCCTCGGGTCGGCCATCAGCTTTGCGGCCAGCGCCTCGGCAATCGCGCGGGGCGGCATGCCGGCGGGCTTGGCCAGCACCATCGCGGCATTGGTGGCCATGTCGCCATGCGCGGCATCGCGCGGCGGTTCAACCGAGACATTGGCGAAATCAAGGCCCGCCGGCAGCGTGCCTTCGGCCTGAAGGGCCCCCAAGGCATCGATGACGAGGGCGCGGATATCGGCGAAGAGGTTCATCTGATCAAATCCTGTCTTGCGCCCAAGGCCATGCCAGAGGGCGCAAGTCAGGTCAAGTTCAGGTCAGCCCCCGTTGCGCCAATCGTCAAGCGCGGGGTTCATTTCCCCGCTGCCCGAGGGGGCGGCGAAGGGGTTTGTCACTGTCCGGTTGCGAAAATACCAGGTTTCCCGCGCGCCGAAATAGAAGGCGACAATCGCCCCCAGAAGCCACCACAGCGGTTCGGGCACCGCATTCAGCCCCACCATCCGCCGGGCAAAGGCTTCCGGCTCTACCATGGCAAAGACAAACAGCCCCAGCGTGCCAAAGGCCAGAAACGGGCGCGGCAGACGGTTAAGCCCGTTGACCACCCGGTCGAACAGGCCAAAGGAAGGGTGGCCATATTCTTCGCTGAACTGCTGAAGCGCGGCCATCTGCGCCTCGGTCGAAAGCTCCATCCTTCGGGTGGCAGAGGGCACGAAGACCTCGGCCACGCCCTTGGCGGCCGTGCCCAGCGCCGAAACGGCCCCGGGCCCGCCAATCACCCTGTCGATCAGCCCCATGATGCCACCCGCTGTGCATGCTGGGCATCGGTCAGGTGATAGCGCGGGGCGATGAATTCCTCGGCCCGGATGATCCAGCCGCCCTTGCCGCCATCCCGCCGGCGGGCATATTTGCGGCTTTGCGGCCGCGCCTCGGCAAGCGCGTAATAGTAGTTGCGCCGCGCAATCCCATAGGCATCGACCAGATGGTTCGGCGCCGCCTCAAAGGCCATCTGCGCCGCCCGAATGGTCTGCGGGCCGATCATCCCATCCGGATCGCAGGGAAATCCCATGTCGGTGCACAGCCGTTGCAGGATCTTCACCGCATTCGCCCCGGCATTCACATACATGTCGAAGACCGAAGGTTGCAGCACCTCGGGCAGGGAAGAAAGGCCCGGGCGGGTGAAGTAATGCTCGATATAGATGTCCACCGCCTGCGCCTTTGTCAGACGGCGCACGTCATCCACATCGATGCGGGCATCCCCCGTCACATCGATACCCAGACGGCGCAGGGTGTGGATGGTCACGCCGTGGTTCGTGGCGCCCCCCGGATCATCGGGATCGTTCACGAAGCCGCCTTCGCGGGCAACGATTTCCTCGGCAAGTTCTTTGACTGATTTCATGGGCTACCCCGGGATTGGAACGCTCCCCCCGGGGTCAACCTGCTGCGGCAGGGTTAAGGCCCGCCAAACCTTGCGCACTCAGCTTTCGGGCGCGTCTTCCTTGTAGACGCCCTGTTCCTTCAGCGCGTCGATCACTTCCTTTGGCATGTAGGTTTCGTCATGCTTGGCAAGGATCTCAGTCGCGACAAAGGTGCCGTCCACCATGCTGCCCGTGCCCACCATGCCCTGACCTTCGGCGAACAGATCGGGCAGGATTCCGGTAAAGGATACCGGGATGGTCTGGTTGGTATCCGTTACGCGGAACATCACCGTCTCACCCTGCCCGCGCACGATGCTGTCATCCTCGACCAGCCCGCCAATGCGGAACACCTCGCCCGCGCGGGGTGGGTCTTCCACCACCTGCGTGGGGCTGCGGAAGAAGTTGATCCCGTCCTTCATGGCATAGCCGACTAGCGCGACGGACCCAAACAGCGCAAAGAACGTCAGCAGGACGATCTGCCCCCTGCGCTTTTTCTTCAGCCCTTTCATCCCAGCCATTGCCAAGCTCTCCTTGCCGTTTCAGCAAACCCTCGCGTGCCCCCGATGTGGGCAGATTGACCGCCTTTGTCGAGTGTCCTATCGCCGCATGAGCGATATAATTCACAACGTCCGCCTTGTGATTGACCTAAATCACGCCTTTTCGAATGTGATCTGACGGCGCAGGAACTGCGTGGCTTTGGAAGATACGGATTTCGCATCCCCCGTTGTCAGGAACTTAGATTGCTGGCCCGGCCCCAGAAATTCGGGGCGGCGGGTCAGGTAATCGGCCAGCGACTCGGCCACAAGATTGGCCTGACTATAGACCTTTACCCCCGGACCCAGCGCCTCTTGAAAGGCCGCGGCCATCAAGGGGTAATGGGTGCAACCCAGTATCGCGGCCTCGGGCTGGGGCATGCGCCGCTTCAAGGCTTCCACATGGCTGCGCACAAGCGCTTCGGCAAGGATTTCGTCCCCCTGCTCGATCGCATCGACCACCCCGCCGCAGGGCTGCGCCTCGACATCCACGCCGATGGCGCGAAAGGCAAGCTCGCGCTGGAAGGCCCGGCTGGCCACGGTGGCGGGGGTGGCAAACAGCGCCACATGCTTTACCGCCACTTCGCGGGGCGGCGAGTTGTCGCCCCATTGCCGTTCGGTAAGCGCCTCGATCAGCGGCACGAAAACGCCTAGCACCCGCTTGTCCTTCGGCACCCAGGTTTCCTGCATCCGCTTCAGCGCCGCGGCCGAAGCTGTGTTGCAGGCCAGAATGACCAGATCGCAGCCTTCGGCCCACAGCCGTTCCACCGCCGCACAGGTCAGGTTGAAGATGTCATCCGCCGTGCGCACCCCGTAAGGCGCGTGGGCATTATCGCCCAGATAGACGAAAGGCACATCGGGCAGACGCTGGGCCGCGGCATCCAGCACCGTCAACCCGCCCAGACCGGAATCGAACACCCCTACCGCCATCACCGCCCCCTCGCCCGCGTCTTGCCCGGGCCTTCCGGTCAGCGCGATTTGTATTTGGCCTCGAACTCGTATCCCAGATCATAAGACCGAAGCGGATCGGGCGAAAGGTCGTAGGTGGACCGGCGCAGGAATTCCATCATCCGCCCCGGCTGCGCCTTCATCGGCCCAAGTTGCACTGAAGAAATCGGCGCGCCCACAACGATGCGCACGGGTTCATCCACCCGGGCGCGGAATTCCTTGATCAGAAGACCCAGCCGCAGATTGGCATGCAGATGGCTGGCAATCTGGAACAGCCGAGAATTGTGCCCGGCGAAAAAGATCGGCACGACCGTGGCATCCGACCGGGCGATCATCTTGGCGGTGAAATTGCGCCAGCCCGGGTCCATCGGGCGCGAAAAGGGCTTGGCGCTGGTCGAAACGGTGCCGCCGGGAAATACCCCGATCGCCCCGCCCCGGCCCAGATAGGCCAGCGCCTCGGCCCGGGTCTTCAGGTTCAGGTCTACTGCGGCCCGGGTTTCCTCGAAGGAAATCGGCAGCACCACGCGGTTCAACGCCTCGGCCCGGCGAAACACCGAATTGGCAAGTATCCGGAAATCACCCCGGACACGATCCAGGATATGCCCCATCATCAGCCCGTCCAGAATGCCGTAAGGGTGGTTTGCGATCAAAACCAGCGGGCCATTGGCCGGAATGCTGTCAAGGCTTCCGCCGATCACCTCAAGGCTCAGCCCGAAGCGTTCCGGGATCACATCCCAGAAACTGCGGCCCCGTGCCACCTCGTCCTCATAACCCTGCGCCCGGCGCATCAGGGAAAGCCGGCCGGTGGTGTTTTCCAGAACCCGGATCAGCGCCGCGCCAATCGCCGAAGACGCCGAACCGGCATAGGTTATGTCCCGCGTCACGTCGCGCTGCATGTCACACCTCTTTGGCCGCGCCCTATCATGTTGGCCCACAGTCTTGCCAGAGCGCGTAACAACTGGATGAAACCACCTCGCGGCTGCCCGCGATCTGCAACAGTTTTCACTAGGCCGCCCTTTACTTGGGAATGGCACTCCCCACATCGGCGTCAACATGTTAGCGTCGGCACGGCAATAAAGAGGTGACGGAATGGATTGGGACAAGCTGCGGATATTCCATGCCGTTGCAGACAAGGGCAGCCTGACGCACGCGGGCGAGGTGCTGCACCTCAGCCAGTCGGCCGTCAGCCGCCAGATCCGCGCGCTGGAAGAATCGCTGCATGTCACGCTGTTTCACCGCCACGCCCGCGGCCTGATTCTGACCGAACAGGGCGAACTGCTGTTCGATGCCACCCAGCAGATGGTCAAGCGTCTGGAAGCCACCGCCGCCCGCATCCGCGACAGCGAGGATGAAGTGTTCGGCGAATTGCGCGTGACCACCACCACCGGCTTTGGCACGCTGTGGCTGGCCCCGCGTCTGGCCAATCTTTACAAGCACTACCCCAGCCTGAAGATCGACCTGATGCTGGAAGAACGGGTGCTTGACCTGCCGATGCGCGAAGCCGATGTGGCGATCCGCATGAAGGAACCCAGTCAGGCCGATCTGATCCGCAAGCGGCTGATGAACATCCGCATGCGGCTTTATGCGTCGCCGGAATATCTGGAACAAAGCGGCATGCCCGTCACCATGACTGACCTTAGCAATCACCGATTGATCTGCCAGCAGGCCGGTGCCGCGCAGGTGTCATCCGGCGCGATTCTGGTGCAAGAGCTGATGAGCCACGAAATCGCCTCGACCCTGCATGTGAACAACTATTTCGGTGTCCTTCAGGCGGTGCTGAACCATCTGGGCATCGGCGTTCTGCCGGACTATATCACCGAAGATTTTCCTCATCTTGTCAGGGTCTTTCCCGAAATCGAAAGCGCCGAGGTGCCGGTGTTTCTGGCCTATCCCGAAGAACTGCGCCATTCCAAGCGCGTGGCTGCCTTCCGCGAATTCGTGTCCGAAGAAATCTTCGCCTATCGCAAGCGTCAGCAGGTAGCCTGAAAAAGCCATGCGCGCGACGCATAGCTGGCATGATGCAAGCGCAGCATGAAAAGACTTGTCCCGACTCGGGGCAACCCCTACATCCAACGGCGAAGGCGGCAGTCGAGACTTTCTCTTGCAGCCTTCATACCTCCCTGTTGGACTTGGGCCGAGCTTCTGCTCGGCCTTTTTTTTCGCCCGTGTCCGGTTTCGGGTTTTTTGCACCTTTCAGGTCAGCCTTGCCTAGCGCTTCAGCAGAAAGGGAACTTTCGCAGGCCGGGGACCGACAGATGGCCGGGGCACGATTCGCCCCCGGTCCGCCAAGCCCGCGACAAGGCGGCCGTGATCAGGCAAGGGCCCCCACAGACAGGCCAGGGGGCACCGCTTCCCCGCGCCTTTCCCCGCCGCGCCGGATTGCGCCCAAACCACCCCGGCGATCCGCCTCACACAGCGAAATGGCCGCCTGCCCCTGTGAAAAGGGCCTCTTCTGCCCCGAATTTCGCGCTTTCCTTCGCCAGATCGCAAGATTTTTGCCTTGCGCGCGGGGTCTCGTCTTTTCCTTCGGGCCTGACTGGCCTAAAGGGCAGCGAACCGCCCGCGCCCCTTTTGGAGAGCCATGATGACCGAACCCGCCATCACCCCGGACCTCATCGCCAGCCACGGGATCAAGCCGGACGAATACCAGCGCATCCTTCAGATCATCGGCCGCACGCCCAGCTTCACCGAACTTGGCATCTTCTCGGCGATGTGGAACGAACACTGTTCCTATAAGTCGTCCAAGAAATGGCTTCGCACCCTGCCCACCTCTGGCCCGCAGGTGATCTGCGGCCCGGGCGAAAATGCAGGTGTCGTCGATATCGGCGATGGTCAGGCGGTCATCTTCAAGAAAACGTGATGGACATGGGTATTAATGCAGGCCCAAAGACAGCCATTAAGTTGTTGCAAAAAGCAGCA